>NZ_JBNCAB010000049.1:0-54403 GCF_049805555.1 Burkholderia sp. DN3021
GTGCGGCGGCGGTGGGTGGTGCGGTGGCGCCGGCGGGCGCATCGGGCGCGACGGTTGCTGCCCCGGCATCGGGCACGGCCGTTTCGCCGAACCCGGCCAGCGAAACGAACGTGCCGGCGATGCAGGTGGCGCCGCCGTCGCCGGGCGGGTTCCGCTTCCCGAGCATTCGGCTGCACTGACGGAATTACATTCGTTACAGCCGGAAACGATTCAGTCGGTAGCGCACGCGAACTTGCGCGTAAGCTACCTGCTCCAATCTTCGCATCGACTCATTCATGCAGGTCACTATGATGAAAAAACTGTTCCTGATCCCCGTTTTCGCGGCGCTGTTCTCGTTCGGCGGCGCAGCTCACGCGCAAGTCGACCAGTCGAACCCGCAGGCGCTGATCAAGACGGCGACGCAGCAGGTGCTCGACGAAGTCAAGCAGCAGACGATCAAGCAGGGCGACACCAATCGCATCATTACGATCGTCAACAAGGACATCCTGCCGTACACCGATTTCCGCCGCACCACGCAGCTCGCGATGGGCCGCAACTGGCGCACGGCGACGGCCGAGCAGCAGCAGCAGATTCAGGAGCAGTTCAAGCTGCTGCTGATCCGCACGTATTCGGGCGCGCTCGCGCAGCTGAAGCCGGACCAGCAGATCCAGTACCCGCCGTTCCGCGCGGATCCGGCCGATACCGACGTCGTGGTCAAGACGGTCGCGATGAACAACGGCCAGCCGGTCCAGATCGATTACCGCCTGTACAAGTCGGCGAGCGGCTGGAAGGTGTATGACCTGAACGTGCTCGGCGCATGGCTGATCCAGACGTACCAGCAGCAGTTCAACGAGAAGATCCAGCAAAGCGGCGTGGAAGGCCTGATCCAGTTCCTGACGCAGCGCAACCAGCAACTCGCCGCTGGCAAGCAGGCGTCGTGAGCGGCTTCGAAGCAGGCTCCTCGCTGACCGTCGCGAGCGCGAAGTCCGCGCTCGCGGACGGTCTTGCGCGCATCGGCGCGGGTGCGACCGCCGTCGATTGCGCGGCGCTGACGCAGTTCGACTCGTCCGCGCTCGCCGTGCTGCTCGCATGGCAACGTGCCGCCAAATCGCGCGGCGCGCCCCTCGACATCCTCAATCTCCCCCCGAAGCTCGCCAGCCTCGCGCGCGCCTATGGCGTCGACGCACTCGTCGAAGGCGTCGAGCGACATTGACCCTGTCCGACCGGAGCCTGCCGCGCCAGCCGGCGCGCGCAAGCTTCAGGCCGCGCGCCTTCCGCGCCGGCTCCGCCAGCCGGTTTGCCCTATAATCAAGCGTTTTGCGGGGCAGCCAATCGGCGTCCGGCCCCCATTTTCTTTCGCAGCAAGCACAGAATAGGCGTCGCGGCCGTTGCGTCGCGCACAGTCATGTCAGCCATAGAAATCCGTCACGTCAAGAAGCGCTACAAGTCGCTTCAGGCGCTCAAGGGCGTCAGCCTGTCGGTCGAGGAAGGCGAGTTTTTCGGTCTGCTCGGCCCCAACGGCGCAGGCAAGACCACGCTCATCAGCATCCTCGCCGGGCTTGCCCGGGCCGACGAAGGCAGTATCTCGGTGCGCGGCCACGACGTCGTCAAGGACTTCCGTGGTGCGCGCCGCGCACTCGGCGTCGTGCCCCAGGAACTCGTTTTCGACCCGTTCTTCACCGTCCGCGAGACGCTGCGCATCCAGTCCGGCTATTTCGGGCTGCGCCGCAACGACGACTGGATCGATGAAGTGATGGCCAATCTCGACCTCACCGAGAAGGCCGATGCGAACATGCGCGCGCTGTCGGGCGGGATGAAGCGCCGCGTGCTCGTCGCGCAGGCGCTCGTGCACCGGCCGCCCGTGATCGTGCTCGACGAGCCGACCGCCGGTGTCGACGTCGAATTGCGCCAGACGCTGTGGAAATTCATCTCGCGCCTGAACCGCGAGGGTCACACGATCGTGCTGACCACCCATTATCTCGAGGAAGCCGAGTCGCTGTGCGACCGCATCGCGATGCTGCGTCGTGGCGAAGTGGTCGCGCTCGACCGCACCGACGCGCTGCTGCGCCGCTTCGCGGGGCTGCAACTCTATCTGCGCCTGGCGACCGGCGCGCTGCCGGCCGAGCTGCGCGGGCTGGAGTCCGACCCGGCCGCACGCGCGCCGGGCGAGCACCTGCTGCGCCTCACGAGCTACGACGATGTCGAACGCATCCTCGCGCAGTGCCGCGCGGCGGGCTGCACGTTCGACGAGATCGAGGTCCGCAAGGCCGACCTCGAGGATGTGTTCGTCCAGGTGATGAACGGGGCCGAGGTGATCGAGGGTCTGGCATGAAACAAGAACCCCCACGCTCTCTGCGTTCGCTGCCCCCCGAGGGGGCGCCCGGCACTCTTGGGGCGGCCCGGCGAGTGCCGGGAAGCGGTTTTCAAACGCTGTTCTACAAGGAACTGCTGCGCTTCTGGAAGGTGTCGTTCCAGACGGTGTGCGCGCCGATCGTGACGGCGCTGCTGTATCTGACGATCTTCGGCCACGCGCTGTCGGGCCGCGTCGAGGTGTATCCGGGCGTCGAGTACGTGAGCTTTCTCGTGCCGGGCCTCGTGATGATGAGCGTGCTGCAGAACGCGTTCGCGAACAGCTCGTCGTCGCTGATCCAGTCGAAGATCACCGGCAACCTCGTGTTCATGCTGCTGCCGCCGCTGTCGTATCGCGACATCTTCGGCGCGTACGTGCTCGCGTCCGTCGTGCGCGGGCTCGCGGTCGGCGCGGGCGTGTTCGTCGTGACGATCTGGTTTATCCCGATGCATTTCGCGGCGCCGCTGTTCATCATTGCGTTCGCGCTGCTCGGTTCGGCGATCCTCGGCACGCTCGGCTTGATCGCCGGGATCTGGGCCGAGAAGTTCGACCAGCTCGCCGCGTTCCAGAACTTCCTGATCATGCCGCTGACGTTCCTGTCCGGCGTGTTCTATTCGACGCACTCGCTGCCGCCCGTGTGGCGCGAGATCTCGCGTCTCAATCCGTTTTTCTACATGATCGACGGCTTCCGCTTCGGGTTCTTCGGCGCGTCCGACATCAACCCGTTCGCGAGCCTCGCGATCGTCGCCGGTTTCTTCGTGCTGCTCGCGATGGTCGCGATGCGGCTGCTCGCGACCGGCTACAAACTGCGTCATTGATATCGACAGGCAGCAGCCGCCTCGGGCGGCGCGCGCCGACAGGAGCCTTACACCATGTTGCCGACTCCCGAACAGGTCAAGCAATACATCGCCGGCGGTCTCGCCTGCACGCATCTGGAAGTCGAAGGCGACGGCCAGCATTTCTTCGCGACGATCGTGTCGGCGGCCTTCGAAGGCAAGCGGCCGATCCAGCGGCACCAGCTCGTCTATGCGGCGCTCGGCGATCGCATGAAGCAGGAAATTCACGCGCTCAGCATGAAGACGCTGACGCCCGCCGAATGGCAGAACGCATAACCGGAATTCACTGAGTGCAAGTCACCGTCAACGAGCGCGACGCCGTCCAGAGCGTCGCCACGGCACACCCGGCCGCCAACGGGGAATCGCACGGACATGGGATGGACAAGCTCGCGATCGAGGGCGGCCGCCGCCTGTCCGGCGAGATCGTCGTGTCGGGCGCGAAGAACGCCGCGCTGCCGATCCTGTGCGCGGGGCTGCTCACCGCCGATCCGGTCGAGCTCGACAACGTGCCGAACCTCAAGGACGTGCGCACCACGCTGAAGGTGCTGAACCAGATGGGCGTGAAGAGCGAGACCGACGGCTGCCGCGTGCAGCTCGACGCGTCGCGCGTCGACAACCTCGTGGCGCCGTACGAGCTCGTGAAGACGATGCGCGCGTCGATCCTCGTGCTCGGGCCGCTGCTCGCGCGCTTCGGCGAGGCGAAGGTGTCGCTGCCGGGCGGCTGCGCGATCGGCGCGCGTCCGGTCGACCAGCACATCAAGGGCCTGCAGGCGATGGGCGCCGAGATCAGCATCGAGCACGGCTTCATCGAAGCGCGCGCGAAGCGCCTGAAGGGCGCGCGCATCGTGACCGACATGATCACGGTGACGGGGACGGAAAACCTGCTGATGGCCGCGACGCTCGCTGACGGCGAAACGGTGATCGAAAACGCGGCCCGCGAACCGGAAGTGAGCGATCTCGCACACTTGCTGGTCGAGATGGGCGCGAAAATCGACGGCATCGGCACCGATCGCCTCGTGATCCAGGGCGTCGAGCGGCTGCACGGCGCGCGCCATTCGGTGATTCCCGACCGCATCGAGGCCGGCACGTTCCTGTGCGCGGTCGCGGCGGCGGGCGGCGACGTGATGCTGACGGGCGTGCGCCCGCACATCCTCGACGCGGTGATCGACAAGCTGCGCGAAGCCGGCGTATCGATCGAGGAAGGCGACAGCTGGCTGCGCGTGAAGATGGACCGCCGGCCGTCGGCGGTGACGATCCGCACGTCGGAATACCCGGCGTTCCCGACCGACATGCAGGCGCAGTTCATGGCCCTCAATACGGTCGCGACGGGCGCCGCGCAGGTCGTCGAGACGATCTTCGAGAACCGTTTCATGCACGTGCAGGAGCTGAACCGGCTCGGCGCGAACATCACGATCGACGGCAACACGGCGCTCGTGACGGGCGTCGAGAAACTGTCGGGCGCGAACGTGATGGCGACCGACCTGCGCGCGTCGGCGAGCCTCGTGATCGCCGGGTTGCGTGCCGACGGCGAAACGATCGTCGACCGCATCTATCACCTGGACCGCGGCTACGACCGCATGGAAGCCAAACTGACCGCCGTCGGCGCGAACGTGCGCCGCCTCTCCGGGAGCCAAGCATGAGCGTGCCGCTGACCCTCGCCCTGTCGAAGGGCCGGATTTTCGAGGAAACCCTGCCGCTGCTCGCCGCAGCCGGCGTGCAGGTGGCCGAGGATCCGGAAACGTCGCGCAAGCTGATCCTGCCGACGACCGATCCGAACCTGCGCGTGATCATCGTGCGCGCGAGCGACGTGCCGACCTACGTCGAATACGGCGCGGCCGATTTCGGCGTGGCCGGCAAGGACGTGCTGGTCGAGCACGGCGGCTCGGGCCTGTACCAGCCGATCGATCTGAACATTGCGCGCTGCCGGATGTCGGTGGCCGTGCCGGCCGGCTTCGACTATGCGAACGCGGTGCGCCAGGGTGCGCGCCTGCGGGTCGCGACGAAGTACGTCGAAACGGCACGCGAGCATTTCGCGGCGAAGGGCGTGCACGTCGACCTGATCAAGCTGTACGGCTCGATGGAACTCGCGCCGCTGGTGGGCCTGGCCGACGCGATCGTCGACCTCGTCAGCTCGGGCGGCACGCTGAAGGCGAACAATCTGGTCGAGGTCGAGGAGATCATGGCGATCTCGTCGCGCCTCGTCGTGAACCAGGCTGCGCTGAAGTTGAAGCGCGCGGCGCTCAAGCCGATCCTCGACGCGTTCGAACGCGCGTCGCAGAATGGCGGTTGAGCGCATCACCGTAACGGAACTCCCATGGCCATCACCATTCGCAAACTCGATTCGACGAGCGACGGTTTCGACGCCGCGCTGCGTGCGGTGCTCGCATTCGAAGCGAGCGAAGACGAGGCGATCGAGCAATCGGTCGCGCAGATTCTCGCCGACGTTAAATCGCGCGGCGACGCCGCGGTGCTCGAGTACACGAACCGATTCGACCGGCTGAACGCGGACAGCGTCGCCGCGCTCGAACTGCCGCAGGATGAGCTGCAGACGGCGCTCGACGGCCTCGCGCCGAAGGCGCGCGCGGCGCTGGAAGCGGCCGCGGCGCGCGTGCGTGCGTACCACGAGAAGCAGAAGATCGAGTGCGGCACGCATAGCTGGCAGTACACGGAAAGCGACGGCACGGTGCTCGGCCAGAAGGTCACGCCGCTCGACCGCGTCGGCCTGTACGTGCCGGGCGGCAAGGCCGCGTATCCGTCGTCGGTGCTGATGAACGCGATTCCCGCGCGCGTCGCGGGCGTCGGCGAGATCGTGATGGTCGTGCCGACGCCGGACGGCGTGAAGAACGACCTCGTGCTCGCCGCTGCGCTGCTCGGCGGCGTCGATCGCGTGTTCACGATCGGCGGCGCGCAGGCGGTCGGCGCGCTCGCGTACGGCACGGCAACGGTGCCGCCCGTCGACAAGATCTGCGGGCCCGGCAATGCATACGTCGCGTCGGCGAAGCGCCGCGTGTTTGGCACGGTCGGCATCGACATGATCGCGGGGCCGTCGGAAATCCTCGTGCTGTGCGACGGCACGACCGATCCGAACTGGGTCGCGATGGACCTGTTTTCGCAGGCCGAGCACGACGAACTCGCGCAGTCGATCCTGCTGTGCCCGGACGGCGCGTTCCTCGAGCGCGTCGAGAAGGCGATCAACGAGCTGCTGCCGTCGATGCCGCGCCAGGACGTGATCCGCGCGTCGCTCGAAGGCCGCGGCGCGCTGATCAAGGTGCGCGACATGGCCGAGGCATGCCGGATCGCGAACGACATCGCGCCCGAGCACCTGGAAATCTCGGCACTGGAGCCGCAGCAATGGGGCCAGCAGATCCGCCACGCGGGCGCGATCTTCCTCGGCCGCTACACGAGCGAGAGCCTCGGCGACTACTGCGCGGGCCCGAACCACGTGCTGCCGACGTCGCGCACCGCGCGCTTCTCGTCGCCGCTCGGCGTGTACGACTTCATCAAGCGCTCGAGCCTGATCGAGGTCAGCGCCGAAGGCGCGCAGACGCTCGGCGAGATCGCGTCCGAACTCGCGTACGGCGAGGGGCTGCAGGCGCACGCGAAGAGCGCCGAGTTCCGGATGAAGGGGTAACCCGCGCGCTCTGCGCGGGGCCGGGGCGGGCGCTGACGCGCCGCCCCCCGGTTGAGGAGACGCAGCGCAGGGCGGCAGCCGCCGCCTTGCCGACCATTTGATGCCGGCGCGACGCACGCCGGCTTGAAACCATGACGACGCCACAAGACATCATCCGCCGCGACGTGCTCGCGATGACGAGCTACCCGGTGCCGGACGCGAGCGGATTCGTGAAGCTCGACGCGATGGAGAACCCGTATCCGCTGCCCGAACCGCTCGCCGCGGCGCTCGGCGAGCGTCTCGCGCAGGTCGCGCTGAACCGCTACCCGGCGCCGCGCCCGGCCGCGCTGCTCGACAAGCTGCGCCACGCGATGGGCGTTCCGGCCGCATGCGACGTGCTGCTCGGCAACGGGTCGGACGAAATCATCAGCATGATCTCGGTCGCGTGCGCGCAACCGGGCGCGAAGGTGCTCGCGCCGGTGCCGGGCTTCGTGATGTATGAACTGTCCGCGAAGCTCGCGCAGCTCGAATTCGTCGGCGTGCCGCTGAAGGCCGACCTGACGCTCGACGTCGACGCGATGCTCGCGGCGATCGCAGAGCACCGCCCGGCGATCGTCTATCTCGCGTACCCGAACAACCCGACCGGCACGCTGTACGACGATGCCGACGTCGAGCGGATCGTCGCGGCCGCGCGGCACAGCCTGATCGTGATCGACGAGGCGTACCAGCCGTTCGCCGAGCGCTCGTGGCTGCCGCGCGCCGCCGAGTTCGACAACGTCGTCGTGATGCGCACGGTGTCGAAGCTCGGCCTCGCGGGCATCCGCCTCGGCTATCTCGTCGGGCGGCACGCGTGGCTGACCGAATTCGACAAGGTGCGTCCGCCTTACAACATCAACGTGCTGACCCAGGCGACCGCCGATTTCCTGCTCGATCACCTCGACGTGCTCGACGCGCAGGCGGCCGAACTGCGCGCGGAGCGCGCGCGCCTCGCGCAGGCCGTGGCCGCGCTGCCGGGCGCGACGGTGTTCCCGAGCGCCGGCAATTTCCTGCTGGTGCGCGTGCCGGACGCGGCCGCCGTGTTCGACGCGCTGCTCACCGAGCGGGTGCTGGTCAAAAACGTGAGTAAAATGCATCCGTTACTGGCCGAATGCGTGCGGCTGACCGTCGGTTCTCCCGACGAAAACGCCCGCCTGCTGGCCGCTTTGAAACTCGCGCTGCCCGGTTGAGCCCAGGGCGCGGCGGCGCGCGACGATCAATCCCCATTTACATCAGACTCAATCAAGGAATTGCCATGCGTGTGGCGGAAGTCGTTCGCAATACCAGCGAAACGCAGATCCGTGTGAAGCTCGATCTCGACGGCACCGGCCGGCAGAAGCTGGCCACCGGCGTGCCGTTTCTCGACCATATGCTCGACCAGATCGCGCGACACGGTCTGGTCGATCTCGAGGTCGAAGCGCATGGCGACACGCATATCGACGACCACCACACGGTCGAGGATGTCGGCATCACGCTCGGGCAGGCCGTCGCGAAGGCGATCGGCGACCGCAAGGGCATTCGCCGCTACGGCCATTCGTACGTGCCGCTCGACGAGGCGCTGTCGCGCGTCGTGATCGACTTCTCGGGCCGGCCGGGCCTCGAATTCCACGTGCCGTTCACGCGTGCGCGGATCGGCACGTTCGATGTCGACCTGTCGATCGAATTCTTCCGCGGTTTCGTGAACCACGCGGGCGTCACGCTGCACATCGACAACCTGCGCGGGATCAACGCGCACCATCAGCTCGAGACGGTGTTCAAGGCCTTCGGCCGTGCGCTGCGCGCGGCGGTGGAGCTGGACGAGCGTGCGGCGGGGCAGATCCCGTCGACGAAAGGCAGCCTCTGAACTTCCGAACGGACGGACGCTAAGGACAACCTCACGGCTTCGGCGCGCGGCGCCGGCTTGCGATGGATCTGCTCAAATCGTTCATTTCGCTGCTTGCGCTGATCAATCCGATCGGCGCGGTGCCGTTCTTCCTGAGCCTGACGGCGCAGCAGACGGACATCGAGCGGCGCCGCACGATCCGGATCGCGTCGGTGTCGGTGTTCTGCGTGATGACGGTGACGACGCTGCTCGGGCAGCAGATCATCGACTTCTTCGGCATTTCGGTCGGTTCGCTCGAAGTGGGCGGCGGGATCATCATGCTGCTGATGGCGATCAACATGCTGAACGCGCAGATCGGCAACACGCGATCGACGCCGGAGGAGCGCCACGAGGCCGAGCTGAAGGACAACATCGCGGTCGTGCCGCTGGCGATTCCGCTGCTCACGGGCCCCGGCTCGATCAGCACGGTGATCATCTATGCGGCGAACTCGCGTCACTGGTATGAGCGGGCCGGGCTGGTCGCGATCGGCGCGGTCCTGGCTTTGCTGTGTTTCGTCGCGATGCGGCTCGCCGAGCCGATCGCGAACTGGATCGGCCGCACGGGCATCAACATCGCCACGCGGCTGATGGGTCTGATGCTGTCGGCGCTGGCGGTGGAATTCATCGTCAATGGACTGAGGGCGCTACTGCCTGCACTGAGATGAAAACTTCGATTGCGATTGTGGATTATGGGATGGGCAACCTGCGCTCGGTCGCGCAGGCGCTCAAGAAGGCCGAACCGGACGCCGACGTGGCGATCGTCGACACGCCGGCCGCGATTCGCGCGGCCGACCGCGTCGTGCTGCCCGGCCAGGGCGCGATGCCCGACTGCATGCGCTGCCTCGGCGAATCGGGCCTGCAGGAGGCCGTGATCGAGGCGTCGCGCACGAAGCCGCTGCTCGGCGTGTGCGTCGGCGAGCAGATGCTGTTCGACTGGAGCGCGGAAGGCGACACGAAGGGCCTCGGCCTGCTGCCGGGCAAGGTCGTGCGTTTCGAGCTCGACGGCCGGTTGCAGGACGACGGCTCGCGCTTCAAGGTGCCGCAGATGGGCTGGAACCGAGTGCGCCAGTCGCAGCCGCACCCGCTGTGGGACGGCGTACCCGACGAAGCGTATTTCTACTTCGTGCACAGCTATTACGTGTGCCCGGACAACCCGGCGCATACGGTCGGCGAAACGGCCTACGGCGCGCCGTTTACGTCCGCGGTCGCGCGGGATAATCTCTTCGCGACCCAATTTCACCCCGAGAAAAGCGCGGAGGTCGGGTTGCGTCTGTATCGCAACTTCGTACACTGGAAACCGTGAACGTCGCGTGCGTGCCACAGTCGACGGGCCGCAGAGGCCCGTGTTGCGGGGCTCGCACGCCAATGCGCCGAAAGAGTTGTACTAAACTAGCGAGACGGCGCGGTACCGGATTGGCCGGTACGCGCCGGATTCTTTTCTTCTTCCACGACGATACCCGATTGCTATGTTGCTGATTCCGGCCATCGATCTCAAAGACGGTCAGTGTGTGCGCCTGAAACAGGGCGATATGGACCAGGCCACGATTTTCTCCGAGGACCCGGCGGCGATGGCCCGCAAGTGGGTCGATCTCGGCGCCCGGCGGCTGCATCTGGTCGACCTGAACGGCGCGTTCGCCGGCAAGCCGAAGAATCTCGAGGCGATCGAAGCGATCCTCGACGAAGTCGGCGATGAAATCCCCGTACAGCTCGGCGGCGGCATCCGCAGCCTCGAGACGATCGAGAAGTACCTCGACGCGGGCCTGTCCTACGTGATCATCGGCACGGCGGCCGTGAAGAACCCGGGCTTCCTGCAGGACGCGTGCACCGCGTTCGCCGGCAACATCATCGTCGGGCTGGACGCGAAGGACGGCAAGGTCGCGACCGACGGCTGGAGCAAGCTGACGGGCCACGAAGTGATCGATCTCGCGCGCAAGTTCGAGGACTACGGCGTCGAATCGATCGTCTACACGGACATCGGCCGCGACGGGATGCTGCAGGGCATCAACATCGAGGCGACCGTGAAGCTCGCGCAGGCGGTCGGCATTCCGGTGATCGCGAGCGGCGGCCTGTCGAACCTCACTGACATCGAGAATCTGTGCGAAGTGGAAGAGCACGGCGTCGAAGGCGTGATCTGCGGCCGTGCGATCTATTCCGGCGATCTCGATTTCGCGGCCGCGCAAAAGCGCGCGGACGAACTGAACGGCGAGCTCGACAACGCGTAAGCGCGGTTGTCCCGTTCGCCGGGGCTGCCCGCAGGGCGGCCCCGACCGGAAGCCTCGCGCGAGGCTTCCGTAACCGGCCGTCCCATCGCGGCATTTGGCGCAACATCATGGCTTTAGCTAAACGCATCATCCCCTGCCTGGACGTGACCGCCGGGCGTGTCGTCAAGGGCGTCAATTTCGTCGAGCTGCGCGACGCGGGCGACCCCGTCGAAATCGCCCGCCGTTACGACGACCAGGGCGCCGACGAACTGACGTTCCTCGACATCACCGCGACGTCCGACCAGCGCGACCTGATCCTGCCGATCATCGAGGCGGTGGCGTCGCAGGTGTTCATTCCGCTGACCGTCGGCGGCGGCGTACGCGCCGTCGAGGACGTGCGGCGCCTGCTGAACGCGGGCGCGGACAAGGTCAGCATGAATTCGTCGGCGGTCGCGAACCCGCAGCTCGTGCGCGACGCGGCCGACAAGTACGGCTCGCAGTGCATCGTCGTCGCGATCGACGCGAAGCGTGTGTCGGCCGACGGCGAGACGCCGCGCTGGGAAGTGTTCACGCACGGCGGCCGCAAGGGCACGGGCCTCGACGCGATCGAATGGGCGCGCAAGATGGCCGAGCTCGGCGCGGGCGAGATCCTGCTCACGAGCATGGACCGCGACGGCACGAAATCGGGTTTCGACCTCGCGCTCACGCGCGGCGTGTCGGACGCGGTGCCGGTGCCGGTGATCGCATCGGGCGGCGTCGGCTCGCTGCAGGATCTCGCGGACGGCATCAAGGACGGCCGCGCCGACGCGGTGCTGGCCGCGAGCATCTTCCACTACGGCGAGCACACGGTCGGCGAGGCGAAGCGCTTCATGGCCGACCAGGGCATTCCGGTGAGGCTGTGATGAACACGGAAACGAAATCCCTGCCCGCGTGGCTCGACAAGGTCCGCTGGGACGACCACGGCCTCGTGCCGGTGATCGCGCAGGAAGCGTCGACGAACGACGTGCTGATGTTCGCGTGGATGAACCGCGAGGCGCTGGCGAAGACGATCGAGACGCAGCGCGCGGTCTACTATTCGCGCTCGCGCAAGCGCCTGTGGTTCAAGGGCGAGGAGTCGGGCCACGTGCAGCACGTGCACGAGGTGCGGCTCGACTGCGACGAGGACGTCGTGCTGCTGAAGGTCGAGCAGGTGTCGGGCATCGCGTGCCACACCGGCCGGCATTCGTGCTTCTTCCAGAAATTCGAGGGCACCGTCGACAACGGCGACTGGGTCGCGGTCGAACCGGTGCTGAAAGATCCCGAACACATCTACAAATGACGCAATCGACCGAAGACACGCTGCTGCGCCTCGCGGCGGTGATCGATAGCCGCAAGGGCGGCGATCCCGATCAATCGTACGTATCGCGCCTGTTCCACAAGGGCGACGACGCGGTGCTGAAGAAAATCGGCGAAGAGGCGACGGAAGTCGTGCTGGCCGCAAAGGACGTGCGCCAGGGCGGCGCGCCGACCGCGCTCGTCGGCGAGGTGGCCGACCTGTGGTTCCACTGCCTCGTGATGCTGTCGCACTTCGACCTGAGCCCGGCCGACGTGATCGCCGAGCTCGAGCGCCGCGAAGGGTTGTCGGGCATCGAGGAGAAGGCGCTGCGCAAGCGCCGCGAGCGCGAGGAAAACGGCGGGTGACATGCATCGGCCCGCCGCGGTGGCGACAGTGCGGTAAGCTGTAAGAATTGTCATCTAACGGGGGTAGCATCATGACCGATACGCCAAGCCAGTTTCCGCCGCCGTCGGTGCCGGGGGCCGCGGACGCCGAACGCCTGAACGGGTTGCGCACGCTGACTCACGTGCTCTATGGCCTCTATGCGTTTCATTGGCTGACGGGCGGCGTCACGGGCATCATCGCGATCATCATCAACTACGTGAAGCGCGGCGATGTGGCCGGCACGCCGTATGCCGATCACTTCGAGTGGCAGATCCGCACGTTCTGGCGCGCGCTGATCGCCTACGTGATCGGGTTCGCGCTGATGTTCGTGGTGGTCGGATTCGCAGTGATGTTTGTCACATGGATCTGGACGCTGTACCGTATCATCAAGGGTTGGCTGTACCTGAACGACAACAAGACGCTCGATCCGCAGGCGTGGTTCTGACCGGCCGCGCGCGGGTGTCTGCAGGAGCAACATGAGTCACGATCCGAATTGCCTGTTCTGCAAGATCGCCGCAGGCGAGATCCCGAGCACGAAGGTGCACGAGGATGACGAATTCGTCGCGTTCCGCGACATCCGCCCGGCGGCCGAGACGCACGTGCTCGTGATTCCGCGCCGGCACCTGCCGACGCTGTCGGCGGTGGGCGACGGCGATGCGCCGATGCTCGGGCGGCTGATGCTGCTCGTCGCGCGTCTCGCCGACCAGCTCGGCGTCGCGTATACGGGCGGTGAAAGCGGTTTTCGCACGGTGATCAACACGGGCCCCGGCGGCGGGCAGGAGGTTTACCATCTGCACGCGCATATCCTGGCCGGCCCGCGTCCCTGGCATCGGATGGGTTGACGGCGCGGGGCGTTTCCCCGCATCGATAGTCGAAGCCGGCGCGTCGCCGGCGATTTGCGCCGCGCAGCGGCGTGGTTGAGGAGAGGTTTCATCATGGGTGGATTGAGCATTTGGCACTGGCTGATCGTGCTGCTGATCGTCGCGCTGGTTTTCGGTACGAAGAAGCTGCGCAACATCGGCAACGATCTCGGCAGCGCGGTGAAGGGTTTCAAGGACGGCATGAAGGAAGGCGAAACGCCGGCCGACGCGCAGCAACTGCCGCGCTCGGGCTCGGTCGACGTCAACGCGAAGGAAACGACGCGTTCCGATTCGAACAAGGCGTAACGCCGGCACGCTGACAGGCATTCGCGATGCTGGATCTCGGTCTTTCGAAGATGGCGCTGATCGGCGTCGTCGCGCTCGTGGTGCTCGGCCCCGAGCGCCTGCCGCGCGTCGCGCGTACGGCAGGCGCATTGTTCGGCCGCGCGCAGCGGTACATCAACGACGTGAAGGCCGAGGTCTCGCGCGAAATCGAACTCGACGCGCTGCGGACGATGAAGACCGATTTCGAGTCGGCCGCGCGCAATGTCGAGACGACGATTCACGACAACCTGCGCGAGCACGAGAAGGAACTGAACGACACGTGGCATTCCGCGGTCGGGGGCTTTAACGAAGCTTCGGGCGATGCCGGGTCGTATGGTTCCGACACGCCGGCGGCGCCGTCGTGGCGCGGCAGTACGGCCGCGCTCGCGCCGAAGCGCCGCAACTGGCGTGTCAAGCAGGCGGCGACGCCTGTCTGGTACAAGCGCGCGATTACCCGCCGCACGCACGTGCAGTCGGGCGCCGCGCGTGTCGCGCGCCACCAGCCGGCCAGCCTGCGCCGGCCGACGCGCTTCTTCTGAGTCGAGCGCATGCTCGCTCGTCAATCCTACCGAGGGCCGGTGTGAGCGACCCCCAGCAGAACCCGGGCGACGCCCCGGAAGAAACCTTCATTTCCCATCTCGTCGAGCTCCGCGATCGCATCATTCGCGCGGGGCTGGCCGTGATTGTCGTGTTCCTCGGGCTCGTCTACTGGGCGCCCGACATCTTCAAGCTGCTCGCGCGGCCGTTGATGGAGAACCTGCCGAAGGACGGCAAGATGATCGTCACCGACGTCACGGGCTCGTTCTTCGTGCCGATGAAGGTCACGATGCTCGTCGCGCTCGTGATCGCGCTGCCGATCGTGCTGTACCAGATCTGGGCGTTTGTCGCGCCGGGGCTGTACCAGCACGAGAAGAAGCTCGTCGCGCCGCTCGTCGGCAGCAGCTACTTCCTGTTTCTGTGCGGGATGGCGTTCGCGTACTTCCTCGTGTTCCCGACGATCTTCCGCGTGATGGCGCACTACAACGCGCCGCTCGGCGCCGAGATGACGACCGACATCGACAACTACCTGAGCTTCGTGCTCGGGATGTTCGTCGCGTTCGGGGTCACGTTCGAGGTGCCGATCGTCGTCGTGCTGCTCGTCCGGATGGGCGTGCTGACGGTGAAGAAGCTGAAGGAGATCCGGCCGTACGTGATCGTCGGCGCGTTCGTTGTCGCCGCGGTCGTCACGCCGCCGGACGTATTCTCGCAGCTGATGCTCGCGCTGCCGCTGATCGTGCTGTACGAGGCCGGGATCCTGGCCGCGCGGTTCTTCGTACCGAAGAAGCCGGCCGAAGAGGGCGAGGCGGAGAACGGCGAAGCCGCGAGTTGACGACGGTGCGCCGGGCGGCGCGCGGTGGGTGGCCTTTTTCCGGCCATGCCTGTGCGGCCCGGCGGCGTTGGGGAGCAAAGCAAAGCGGGCGTTGAGGTCACATCCGCGGCAACAAGGTCTTCGATGCAAAGCAAAAGGGCAGCCACCGGCTGCCCTTTTGCGTTTCCGTTCACGGTCGGCGCGCCGGCCGTGAACGTCATTCGGTATCGCTGTCCTGTTCGTCGAGCGCCTGCTTCGGCGGCGGCGGGCGCTTGCCGATCACGACGTTCACGTCGAACTCCTTGCCCTTGCGCACGACGTGCACCTTGGTCGGCGTGCCCGGCTTGATCTGCGCGACGACGTTCAGCAGCTTCGTCGTATCGGTGATTTCCTCGCCGTTGACCGTGACCAGGATGTCGCCCGGCTTGATGCCTGCCTTGTCGGCCGGGCCGCCCTGCAGCACGCCCGCGACGATCGCGCCCGATTTCTGCTGGAGCCCGAACGACTCGGCGATCTCCGGCGTGACGTCCTGCGGCTCGACACCGATCCAGCCGCGCGTGACCGAACCCGTCGTGATGATGCTTTCGAGCACGGTGCGCGCGGTCGATACCGGAATCGCGAAGCCGATGCCGAGCGAGCCGCCCGAGCGCGAATAGATCGCCGTGTTGATGCCGAGCAGGTTGCCGTTCACGTCGACCAGCGCGCCGCCCGAGTTGCCGGGGTTGATCGGTGCGTCGGTCTGGATGAAGTTCTCGAACGTGTTGATGCCGAGGTGGTTGCGGCCGAGCGCGCTGATGATCCCCATCGTAACCGTCTGGCCGACCCCGAACGGGTTGCCGATCGCGAGCACGACGTCGCCGACCCGCGACTGGTCGGAGCGGCCGAGCGTGATTGTCGGCAGGTTCGTCATGTTGATCTTCAGCACGGCGAGGTCGGTCTCGGGATCGCTGCCGATCACCTTCGCGGTGGCCGTGCGCCCGTCGGCGAGCGCGACCTCGATCTGGTCCGCGCCGTCCACGACGTGCTGGTTCGTTAGAATGTAACCTTCAGGGCTCACGATAACGCCCGAGCCTAGGTTGGCTGCCGGTTCGTCCTGCTGCTTGCGGGCGTTGCGGTCGCCGAAGAAGTAGCGGAACAGCGGATCTTTCGCGCGCGGGTCGGGCGGCAGCGAGCCGTCCTTGCTGGAGAATACGTTGACGACGGCCGGCATCGCCTTCTGCGCGGCGTCGGCGTACGACGTGGTCGCCGGTGCGCCGCCGATGCCCGGCGCGACTTCCCGCAGCGCAACGATCGGCGTCGCGAGCTGCTTGCCGAGCTGTCCTTGCCGTTGCAGCCATTGCGGCTTGAGCGTCACGACGATGAACATCAGCGCGAGCAGCACGGTAACCGCCTGCGCGAAGAACAGCCAGAAGCGTCTAAGCATCTGAATGGATTAGAGGTTTATATGGATCGGATCGAACTTGAATTGTACTTGAACAATACCCTTGAAACCGCGCGCTTCAAGGACTATTGCCCGAACGGCCTCCAGGTCGAGGGGCGCCGCAAGATCGAGAAGATCGCCACCGGCGTGACGGCGTCGCTCGCGTTCCTCGAAGCCGCGCTCGAATGGGGGGCGGATGCCGTGCTTGTTCATCACGGCTATTTCTGGCGCAACGAGGCGCCGCAGATCACCGGCCGCAAGTACCAGCGCCTGAAGCTGCTGCTCGCGAACGACCTGAACCTGTTCGCGTTCCACCTGCCGCTCGACGCGCACCCCCGGTTCGGCAACAACGCGCAGCTGGGCGAGAAGCTCGGGCTGATCGGCGAGCAGCGTTTCGGCGACGGTGACCTCGGCTGGATGGCGACGCTGCCGATGCCCGTCACGCTCGAGCACTTCGTCGCGAAGGTCGAGCGCACGCTCGGCCGCACGCCGCTCGTGCTTGGCGATCCGGACCTGCAGCTGCGCCGCATCGCGTGGTGCACGGGCGCCGCACAGAGCTATTTCGACGCGGCGATCGACGCCGGCGCGGACGTATACCTGACGGGCGAGGTGTCCGAATACGTGACGCACACGGCCGCCGAAAGCGGTGTCGCGTTCGTTGCGGCAGGGCACCATGCGACCGAACGCTACGGAATCCAGGCGCTTGGCGCCCACTTGTCGGAAGAATTCGATCTCGAACACCTTTTTATCGATATTCATAATCCGGTCTGAACGCCGGATTTGCGGCAGCGCATCGAAATTCTGCAATGTAGCGGACGCTTAAAAGAGAAATGATTTAATCGCTCCGATAGTGGGGGATAACCCTTAACTATCAATCACTTCGAAGGGATTTTCATCTCCGGGCCTTGTAAATGACGACTCCATTCGAGCAAACTAGCGGCGGAATGGAAAGTCGTGACGGAAAATCCAACTCAGAAGTGGGGCGTGTGATGCGAGACAAGGAAGAGAAACGCGTCGACAGCGGCCGCCGTACCTGGCTGATTGCGACATCCGTAGCAGGTGGCGTAGGAGGCGTAGCCACCGTCATACCTTTCGCGGCGTCGCTTGCGCCGTCCGCGAAAGCGAAAGCGGCCGGTGCACCGGTCGAGGTCGACATCAGCAGCCTGAAGCCCGGCGAGATGGTCACCGTGCCGTGGCGCGGCAAGCCCGTCTGGATCCTGAATCGCACCGATTCGATGCTGGCCGACGTGGTCAAGGCCGACAAGGAAGTGGCCGATCCGACCACGAAGTCCCCGTATTCGATGCCGTTGCCCGCATATTGCGCGAACGAATATCGCGCGCGGACCGATCGCAAGAACATTCTCGTCGTGATGGCCGTATGTACGCACCTCGGCTGCACGCCTAGCCAACGCTTCACGCCGGGTCCGCAGCCGAACCTGCCGGACGACTGGCCGGGCGGTTTCCTGTGCCCGTGCCACGGTTCGACCTACGACCTCGCCGGCCGTGTGTTCAAGAACAAGCCGGCGCCTCAGAATCTCGACATCCCGCCCTACATGTTCACGTCGGCGACGACCCTCGTGATCGGCAAGGACGAGAAAGGAGAAGCGTGATGGCCGCCGACAACAAGGAAGTCTCCACGACAGGTCTCACCGGCTGGATCGACCAGCGCTTCCCGCTCACGTCCACGTGGAAGAAGCACGTTTCCGAGTACTACGCGCCGAAGAACTTCAACTTCTGGTACTTCTTCGGCTCCCTCGCGCTGCTCGTGCTCGTCAACCAGATCGTCACGGGCATCTTCCTGACGATGAACTACAAGCCCGACTCGACGCTCGCGTTCGCGTCGGTCGAGTACATCATGCGCGAGGTGCCGTGGGGCTGGCTGATCCGCTACCTGCATTCGACCGGTGCATCGATGTTCTTCGTGGTCGTCTACCTGCACATGTTCCGCGGGCTGCTGTACGGGTCGTACCGCAAGCCGCGCGAGCTCGTGTGGATCTTCGGCTGCGCGATCTTCCTGTGCCTGATGGCCGAGGCGTTCTTCGGCTACCTGCTGCCGTGGGGCCAGATGTCGTTCTGGGGCGCGCAGGTGATCGTGAACCTGTTCTCGGCGATCCCGTTCGTCGGCCCGGACCTGTCGCTGTGGATTCGCGGCGACTACGTCGTGTCCGACGTCACGCTGAACCGCTTCTTCGCGTTCCACGTGATCGCGATTCCGCTCGTGCTGATCGGCCTCGTGATCGCGCACCTCGTCGCGCTGCACGAAGTGGGGTCGAATAACCCGGACGGCATCGAGATCAAGGCGAAGAAGGACGAGAACGGCATTCCGCTCGACGGCATCCCGTTCCATCCGTACTACTCGGTGCACGATTTCCTCGGCGTGTGCGTGTTCCTGATGGTCTTCGCACTGATCGTGTTCTTCTCGCCGGAGATGGGCGGCTACTTCCTCGAGGCGAACAACTTCGTCCCGGCGAACCCGCTGCAGACGCCGCCCGAGATCGCGCCGGTCTGGTATTTCACCGCGTTCTACGCGATGCTGCGCGCGACCACCGACCCGTTCAAGATCGTGCTGATGATCGCGATCGCGGCGCTCGGCGTGCTCGCGCTGATCCGCGCACGCGGCAAGTGGAAGGTCGGGCTGCCCGTGCTGGCCGCGGCGATCGTCGTATTCATGTACCTGACGGAGTCGAAGTTCTGGGGCGTCGTCGTGATGGGCTCGGCGGTGATCACGCTGTTCTTCCTGCCGTGGCTCGACCGTAGCCCGGTGAAGTCGATCCGCTACCGGCCGTTGTTCCACAAGGTGTTCCTCGGGATCTTCGTCGCGGCGTTCCTGACCCTTGCGTTCCTCGGCACGCGGCCGCCATCGCCGGTTGCGACGCTGATCGCGCAGGCCTGCGCGTTGGTCTACTTCGCGTTCTTCCTCGGCATGCCCGTCTGGACGCAGCTTGGCACGTTCAAGCAGCCGCCGGAGCGGGTGCGCTTCAAGCCCCATTAACGTGAGCGAGGAGAGAACGACATGAAGAAACTGCTTTCGACACTCGCGCTGATCGGGGCGACCGCGTGTGCGCTGCTGGCGGCGCCGGGCGTGCGGGCGGAAGGTAATTTTCCGCTCGACCGGGCGCCCGATAACACGGAAAATCTCGTTTCGCTTCAGCACGGCGCGCAATTGTTTGTAAACTATTGCCTGAACTGCCACAGCGCGAACCTGATGCGCTACAACCGTCTGACGGATCTGGGCATATCCCAGAAGGAGATCGAAACGAATCTCCTGTTCACGACCGACAAGGTCGGAAACACGATGTCCGTCGCGATGCGGCCCGAAGACGCGAAGAATTGGCTCGGCACCTCGCCGCCCGACCTGTCGGTCGAGGAGCGCGCGCGCGGCCGCGACTGGCTGTATACGTATCTGCGGAGTTTCTACCGCGACGATACGCGGCCGTCCGGCTGGAACAACGCGGTGTTCGAGAACGTCGGCATGCCCCATGTGTTGTGGCAGCTGCAGGGGCAGCGCATCGCCAAATTCGAAGACAAGACGGACGAGGAGACGGGCGAGAAGGCCCACACGCTCGTCGGCTTCCAGCAGGTCACGCCGGGGACGTTGTCGTCACCGGACTATGATGCTGCGGTTGCCGACCTGGTGGCCTATATGACATGGATGTCCGAGCCGGCCCAGCATACCCGCAAGCGCCTCGGCGTGTGGGTGCTGGTCTTTCTCGGTGTCCTGACTTTCCTGGCCTGGCGGCTCAATGCCGCGTACTGGAAAGACATCAAGTAAACACGCCTGACCGGCGTGGGGCCGACGCAACGCGGAACCCGTGAAAGGGGTTTCGCCGCGTGCCGGCCCACGGCTTTTTTGAGGAAACGCAAATATGATGGTTCTGTATTCCGGCACAACTTGCCCGTTCTCCCAGCGTTGCCGGCTGGTGCTGTTCGAGAAGGGCATGGACTTCGAAATCCGTGACGTCGACCTGTTCAACAAGCCGGAAGACATTTCGGTGATGAACCCGTATGGTCAGGTGCCGATCCTGGTCGAGCGTGACCTGATCCTGTACGAATCGAACATCATCAACGAGTACATCGACGAGCGCTTCCCGCATCCGCAACTGATGCCGGCCGACCCCGTGCAGCGCGCACGCGCGCGCCTGTTCCTGCTCAACTTCGAGAAGGAACTGTTCGTTCACGTCAGCACGCTCGAGAACGAGAAGGGCAAGGCAGCGGAGAAGAATCACGAGAAGGCACGCCTCGCGATCCGCGATCGCCTGACGCAGCTCGCGCCGATCTTCGTGAAGAACAAGTACATGCTCGGCGAGGAGTTCTCGATGCTCGACGTCGCGATCGCGCCGCTGCTGTGGCGTCTGGATCACTACGGCATCGAGCTGTCGAAGAACGCTGCGCCGCTGATGAAGTACGCCGAACGGATCTTCAGCCGTCCGGCCTATATCGAAGCACTGACGCCGTCCGAAAAGGTCATGCGTCGTTGATGATGCAATGAAGGCAAGACGGAGCAGGCGGCGCGGCGTGCCGCGCGCCCGCTCCGGGTTCGAGGATTGTGATGCAAGAGATTTCAACGAAGCCTTATCTGCTGCGCGCGTTGTACGAGTGGTGCACCGATAACGGTTACACGCCGCATATCGCGGTGAGGGTCGACAACTCGACGCGCGTGCCGCGTCAGTTCGTGCGTGACGGCGAGATCGTGCTCAACATCAGCTTCGAGGCGACGAGCCAGTTGCAGATGGGCAACGAGTGGATCGAGTTCACTGCCCGGTTCTCCGGGAAGGCGCACAAGATCGAGATTCCGGTTGCCAACGTGCTCGCGATCTATGCGCGCGAGAACGGGCAGGGGATGGCGTTCCAGGTCGATGCGGTCGCGGGCGAAGGCGAGGATTCGGGCACGTTCGACGAAGAAACCGCGCCGGCGGATGATGTGCAGCGCGACGAGTCGCCTGCCGCACTGACGCCGGTTGCGGAGCGAGGCGCGAACGAGGAACCCTCCGAAGGTGCCGACGAACCGCCGAAAACCGACGGCGACGGCTCGAAAGGCGGCTCCAGACCTCGCCTCAAGATCGTGAAATGAGGTAGAATCTCCCGCTTACGCCGGCTTAGCTCATCTGGTAGAGCAGTTGACTTGTAATCATCAGGTGGCGGGTTCGAGTCCTGCAGCCGGCACCATATCCAGCAAGGGGTTACGCGATGTTTGCGTAGCCCCTTCGCGTTTCCAATCCGCCCCTCACGTTTCCAATCAGCGTCAGCGAGACGGTTTTACGGGCCGCGTGCCGCGCACGTAGCGCGCCGTCATGCCTGGCCCGCTGTGTCCTGCCAGGCGCTGCCCTGCCTCCAGCCCTTCGTCGATCGTCTTGTGCGTGACGCCGCGCGCGCGGAGGTCGCGGAACTGAAATTTCGCCTTCTCGATGCCGGCCAGCTCGCGCGCCTTGTCGAAGCGCGAACGCAGCTTGCCCTTCGTGAGCGGATAGCCTTGCTCGTCGCGCAGCAGGTAGGGCGAGACGTCGACCTTTGTTCCGCGCCAGGCGAGTAACCGGTCGATCAACGCAGCGAGGTCGCCCGTGATCTGGATGGTGACAAACGCCCCGGTCTTGCGGGTGCGGAAGATCAGGTTGCCTTTCACGATGTTCGACTTCAACACACCGAGGACATCAGACGGGCGCTGCGCGCAGAGGTCGGCCAGATCCATCGCGTTTCGCAGCGGCACGTCGGCGACGGCGTAAACGGATGCATACAGCTCGTCATCGATCAGGATGTCCTGGCGACCCTTCTCCTTCTTACCACGCACGCCAGCGCACGGGTTTGCGATCGTCATCATGCTCCACAGCCGCCCGCAGTTCAGGACCAGCGACAGTACGGCCTTCGTGCGGTTCGCTGTCACGACGCCGCGCTTCTCTGCCGTGGCGCGCCAGATCGTCGCGACGTCGGCCGGCGTGAGCGTGTCGAGCTCGCGATCGCCGATGACGCCCGCGAGCCGGGACAGGAACAGGTCGTACATGCGCTGCGTCGCCGGCGACTTCTGCGGCAGCTCGCGCACGCGGTAAGCCTGGTCGAGCATCGCGAACGTGTGCCGTGTCGTTTCCGACGACGGTGCACGCGTCCCTTCGAACTCGGCCCAACGTTGGAGCGCGACGACGCGATCAGTTCCGAGCGGTTCGAGAAAGCGCCGCCCGTCCACCTCGCCGTGGTCGTAGTAGTAGCGCAGGGAGCCGTCTGCGTTCTTGCGCGAACGGAAGCGCGGAATTGCACCGGGAGTTTGTGCCTTGCCTGCCATCACACTGCGCCGAGGTTCAGCGATGTGGGCGCGGCGGGCTGTGGTGCGCGCGTATGTTTCGATTCGATGATGCCCATCTGTTTGTCGTGGTAAGCGCGTGCGACCAACACGCGGCCGTGCACGTCGACGACATGCGGCCAACCCTGTCTAGCCAGCCACAGGAGTTGGCGCGCGCGTTGCGGCGTACCGGTCAATTCGCGCAGTTCTTGTCGGCCGAGGTACGGGCCGGCGCCGCGCTGCGAAATGCGGCCGGAATATTCTTGCATGGTGATTTTCACCGCGTAAAGAGGGGACACGCAGAACAACTAGTGGACTCGTGGTTTTCGCGAAAAATGCTCGTAAGTCGTTGATTTGAAATGGTTGCGTACGCCACTAGTTGCCACGAATTACACGTGGCACCCACTTCCGACTCGTGGCCTAAAAAATAGGCAGCGTCCGCGACTCGTGGCAAAACGCGCTCGACTCGTGGCACGGCTTTCCGGCGGATTTCCTGCCCTTCTCCGTATTCCTTCTTCTTCTTTTTCAATGAATTAGAGAGAAGAGAAAAAGGAGCGACGGCGGTCGGCGCGAAAATCGGACTAGTGGCAAAAACGGCTCGACTAGTGGCAATTCGAATGCGATTCATGGCGGCACTCTTCTCAACAATCAAAGACTTACGAGCGGACAGCCCCGAAAACCACGATTCGCGTGTGCTGCCTGCCCGTTCCCTGTGGAAAAACCAGCCCGCGCGCCCCCTCTCCCTCAAGGCCCGCGTAGTTGCCAGGCCGTTTCGACTTGCGGGGGGGACGGGGGGGAGCGGACCGCACGGCGGCCGCGTGACGACGTGCGCCGATTGCTGCGCGCATCGACGCACGTACCGGAAACCCGATTCCAGGGCCGCTACGCGGCCAGAAAGAATGAGGGAAGGGGGCGGCCGCACGGCGCCCGCATCGGCTGAGAGGGCGTCACGCTGCAGCCCCTTGGCGCGCATCGGTCGCCAGATCTTCGCGGATGGACACGTGCAGGCCGAAGCTGGCCAGGCGGTCCAGCGAGATCGGGGTGAGGTACGGCACGCGGCGGGTGTAGATGCGGCGCTCGACTTCCTTCTCACCGACAACGACACCGGCGTGCTTGAGCTGGGCCTTGAACACGCGGTCGGATTTCACTGGTAGGCCGTTCCATTTGTCGCGCAGCGCGCTCGTGTGGGCGATGTGGTCCATCACGTGGCCGGTGCGCAGCAGCAGGCAGAACTCGCCGTCGACGGTGTCGAACGTGAACGGGTGCTTGTAGTTGCCGCCGTCGATCTCTGACAGCACGGTTTCCATGATCCAGACCCACGGCTCGCGATCGGAGCTGGTCTCGGCGATGTGGCCGTTCATCTCAGCAAGTAGGTCGCGCGGGAAGTCGCCTTCGCTCGGGTCCATGCCGGCGAACTCGCACAGGTAGCGCCAGGCGAGCGCGACGGCCGCGTAATTGCCGGCCATGCGCTTCGCACCGTCGTCCTCGCCGCTTGCGCGGCAGTTGGCCAGTGCCTTGTCGCGCAGGGTGGTGTACTGGTCGGACACGGCGCGCTTGTCCAGGCCGGCGAGGAATTCGAGCCACTGGCGAACAGGGAAGCGCGGGAGGTCGTCCGGCATCAGCGGGCCACGCTTGCCGGTCAATGTCGTGCGTACGAGTTTGCCGAGCAGGCTGCGCACGGGCACGTCTTCGCCGGCCAGCATCACGGGCGCGCACAACAGGTATTCCGTCATGTCGGTGCCGCGACGCGTCACGGTGTACTGGTAGTTCTCCTGCAGCAGGCCGACGGCCTTGTCGATCACGTCCTGCCGGCGCGCGGACAGCTCTTCCCATCCGACCGGATGGCTCGTGTGGCTGATGCTGGTCAGCAGGCGGAACTCGGTCTGCAGCGACTGCCCGGAAAACATCGTGAACGCGAGCGAGCGCTCGAGGCGCTTGATGAGCGTCGACTTGCCGGCGCCTTTGTTCGCCTGGATCGTGATGTGCGGCCAGAAACCGAGCAATGCCTTCAGGTGGCCGCCGAGCGCCCACACGAGCGGAATCGTCGCGGCGTTCTGCTTGAACGTCGCCTGGTACGCGGTGATGACGCGGCGCGCGTCGCTGGCCGGGCCCGTCGGGAAGGTCAGGTTGTGATACGGGCACTGCTTGTCGGCTTCGGTGAAGTAGCAGTCCGGGCCTTCGTTGACGATCAGGCGGCCGTCGCGCCACGCGAGCCCGACGAAGTTTGCCGCCTGGCGCGCGCCGAGGTCGGCGCCGCGCTCGAGGATGTTGACCATGCGCTTGAACGGCGCCGGCGCCCAGATCGGGCCAAACTTCCCCCACTGGTCGACGTTGTGCAGTTGGTCGTCGAGCATCACGCGGCGCACGAGCTGCGCGCCATGGCGCGGCGCCTGCACCGATACGGCGAAATAGACGGTGGGCGCCTGGTCGGCGTCGCCCGTCATCGTCGACGTCGCGCTCGCAACTGACACGCGGCTGATGCCGGCGATACGGAAGCCGCACAGATCCGTCACCACGGGCGTCTCGACGCCCGATTCCTCGTTGCGGTCCATCTTCGTGATGTAGCTGGTGAAGTCGGGCCGGACACGGAAACGCCAGTATTGCGCGAAGTCGTGTGATGGCAGAAAGATGCGCGGCCGGCCGCGGCGCGTGGCGTCGCCGGCGAGGCCGGCGATCAGCCATGGTTCGAGCTGGTCGAGCGCGCGCGCCAGCTCGACCGGGCCGCGCAGTTGCAGGTAGTCGTTCACGTCGTTGATCGGCTTGGCGGTCTTCTCGCCATCCGCGAGGTCGGCGAGCCAGCTGGCCTGGTCGACGAGCATGGCGCTGATGTTCAGCGCCGTAAGTCGTTCGTAGAGCGCCCAGGCGGCTTCGGGGCCTGGGCGGCGGCCGGCGCGCGGGTGGCCGTCTGCGAACGGTTCGTCGTTGTCCAGGCAGACGATGACCTGTTTGCCGCGCAGGAACGCGAAGTCGATGCCGTCGACGTTCGCCAACCCGCGCAGCGCGAGCGCGGCGGTACCGGGCATCGCACAGGTGTCGATCGACAGCGCGTTGATTGGGCTTTCGACGAGGACGACGCGCTGTGCCTTCATCAGCTTGCGCGCGTCGGCGGTCCAACCGTAGCCGGACCGGTCGCCTTGGCAGGACGTTTTGCTGCCCCCGTTGAGCGCCGGATCGACGTAGCGCATGTCGACCGATACAACGCGGCCGTCTTCGAGCGCCCGCACGATAAAGGCTGCAGCTGGACCGCCGTGGCCCACTTCGCCGGCTGCGACCTTCGAGCTGGTCCAGGTGTTGAAGCCGAGCGAGCGCGCGGCGATCGCCGCGTCGATCGCGGCGGCGGAAATGCCGCGGCCGGCGAGGTAGTCGCGCACCTGGTCACGCTCGGCAAAGCACCGATCGGCGATGTATTCGACGGTCGTTTTCTCGCGGCGCTCGGCCTGCGCCGGCCTATCGAGCGGGATGCCGTACGCGTCGTGCAGGTAGCGCACCGCGTCGGCGACGGTGCCGCCGCGCGCGTGGATTACCAGGTCGATGCACGAGCCGCCGACGTCGGCGCTGTGGTCGCGCCAGCCGGTGCCGTGCTTCGGGTGGTTCACGTAGATCGACAGGGACGGGCTTTTGTCGTCGTGCTGCGGCGAGTGGTAGAGCGCCTTGTCGCCGCCGCGACCGCGCTTGATGCCGAGTCGGTCAGCGAGGTCGTGCAGGTCGATGCGTTGTTTCAGTTCGTCGATCGAGGCCATCGTTATTGCTGTTGCTGTTGATGCAGGGAGAGGGCGGCAGGGTTGCCGGGTGTCGCGGGGCTGTCGACGAGCGCGCGGAGCGCGCCGGCCGACGCGGGGAAGGCAAGCGCCAGGCGATCGCCAAGGACGCTGACGAACAGCGCGAGCACCGCGACGCGTTGCAGGCCGCCGGGTTCATGGTCGAAGCGAAGGGCGTCGGCGGCCGCCGCGATGGAGGCCACGAGCGCCGCGTCGTGAGGGGTGTTCGTGTGCGTCATGCTGCGGCGCCTCCGAGGATGTCGTGATGGTTTTGCTGCAGGCGTTGAACGGCGTGCTGCAGCTCGTAGCGCGAGGTCATCGCCTGGTCGAGCGTGGCGCGCAGGCGGTCACGGTTGCGCTCGACGTTCGACGTCGCGCTGGCAAGCGCTGCGGTGCGCGTTGCGCCGTGGCCGATCCGGATGCCCGACGCGAGGTGAGTGACGATCCACTTCTCGGGGTGGCCGTCGCGTACGTGCGGCTCGGCGTGGATGCCGAATGCGGCGCCGGCGTCGTTGGGGATGACGACGTGATCGCCAGCGACGGTACGCAGGCCGGCCGTCGTCAGCAGCTCGTAGCGGATGGTGGGTTCGTGCTTCATGTTCACCACTCCCCGGCCATGCCGCCGAGCGAGTTGAGCACGTCGCATATTTCGATCTTCAGCAGAACGCATGCCCAAGTGCCGAGTTCGGCCGTCCGCACCTCGTCGACCATTTCGAGCAGCCATTTCCGCCTGCCAAGTTTCAGTTCGATCTCCATCGCATCACCCTCGCGGCGGGACGGACCAGGCGAGCGCCGCGACCAGCACGAACATCGCGACGAAGCCGATCAGGAAAGCGATCGCGCGAGCATTTCGAACGTCGAACAGGCGCAGCACATCGGTGGCCAGGCAGTAGACGCCGGTGAGGGAAAGGGAAAGCATCAGCAGCACGCCGATGCTGAAAACGTAGGGCTTCATGGTGTGGGTCCAGTTGCGTGCGCCGGCGGCCGGCGCGGATGGATCAGTCGTTGTCGTTAGCTGCGAGGCGCTTCACGTCGACGGGCGGTGGCACGCGAGCCTGCTTCCGTTCCCGAATCACGGATGCCGTGCATTCCAGGGCCAGCCGCACAGCGGGAGTCGCCGAATCGAAGTGGCCGACGATGCCCAGGTCGTTCCAGGCTTTGCGCAGCTCGGCGTCGGTGAGGGGCGCGCGCATCGCGTCAGTGCATCCAGGCGAGCACCGGGGTGCCGCGTGCGAGGTCCCACGACACGACGAAACCGAGGGCGCGCGCGGAAGCGACGAACACGTCGACGCGCACGTCGGCGGCGGAGATCTTCGTGAGGTAAGCGATGCGCTCGTCGTAGGACAGCGATTCAACGATTGCAGCGATCGGAGCAGTGGTCACGGTTTGCATACGGCCTCCAGGAAATTTCAGGCAAAAGGAGCCCCTCACGCCCACGAAGCGGGCGCGATGGGTGTTCAGCGAAAAAACGGGTTAGGGCTTAGGCGTCGATCAGCGAGAGCTGTCGAGGGTCTTGTGGCAGGCGCTTGACCTTGGCGACAGGCAGGAACACCTTCGGGTTAGGGCGCAGGCTCGGGGCGATCGTGTGAGTCGCCGACATGATTGCCCGGTACGTGTGCGAGCACTCGATGTTCTCGCACTGGCAGTAATACTCACGCGACAGTTGCGAAAGCATGCGGCTGGTTCGAATGACGGCGCGGCTGCCGCAGTGATGGCACTTCAATTTCATTCCGGATGCTCCTACGGGCGGCTGCATTCGCCGCGACCTTGGCGCGCGCATTGGCAGAACATGCCGACTTCGCCCAAGGTTGCGACAGCGTCGAGATACTTGCGGGTCACGCAGACGAAGCCCACCGCTGCAACAAGTGTGTCAATCTTGTCGATGACGATGCCTTTGCCTCCGCTCAGGAAGCGACTGACTTCGGAGTCGTCCCATCCGAGCGCTGTTTGTACTTCGTGACGTTTGGGGCCATGCAGCGCATGGCGCAACGCGGGTTCGATGAGAGCGGGCGGTTGCATGACTCAACGCCCGGCAAAAGAACTTGAGTGCGGTTGAGCAGCCGAGCCAGTAACTTTGGCGCGGTACTGCTCAACGCCCTCGAGGTAGATCAGGCGAGCGACGCTAGACGTGGAGCGGTTCAGGAACGCGGACAGTTCTTCGAGCGCGCGGCGCTCGTTCGGCATGAGCCGCATGTAGACGGGCTTGCTGGATAGCACGCCGCGCGGCGAGCGTGTGACGGGAGCTTTCTTGCGAAGCATGGCGGTATACTTTCCCTTCGTTAACCTTGCACAAGCCAAGTGTAATTGGCAAATTGCAATGGAAAACTTGCCAATATGGAAATTTTCGGTGAGCGTTTGAAAGCGGAACGGAAGCGGCTGGGCCTCAAACAGGGGGAGCTAGCCGACCGAGCAGGGACAACCAATGTCGCCCAGAGTCGCTACGAAAGCGGTGATCGTTCGCCGGATTGGGGGTATCTGTCAGCCGTCGCCCAAGTCGGGGTCGACGTGCTTTATGTCCTGACGGGGCAACACAGCACGTTGGAGCTATCGGCCGACGAACATGTTTTGCTGGCGGGGTACCGTTCGCTCGACGCGCAGGGGCGCGCCGGCGTGCTCGGCATGATTGGCGGAATGACGCAGGCACCAGCTGCGCCGAAGGCCACGAAAACCACGACCGTTCAGCAGAATTTCGAGGGCGCAAATGTCGGTCAGCATGTCACGGGCGACGTGACGGCACCCTTCTCCATCAACATGGGCAGTGCAGGACGGAAGAAGAAGCGGGAAAGCTGACAACAGCGAAAGAGCACTAAACGGCAGGGCCAGCCGTAGGAGAAAAAGAAGTCAATGAATCAGAAGTTCAGTGGTGATGTCGGGCAAGTCGCCGGCGGGGATGTGAAGAGCAACAGTGCGCAAACGAACGTCAATGTGCACTTCCACGGCGGTGAATCGAAGCCGCTCGTGCCGAAATTCATCAGCGACAGGCAGCGCAATGCGATCGCGCGAAAAGCATTCGAGATCGAAGAGAAGACAGGCACCGATAAATTGATGGTGTACCGCCGGCTCATGACGGTGTTCGACTTCGAGCGAATGGATGAGATGCCGCGCAATGTGTACGAGCGGGCAATCAAGTACCTCGACGGTTGGATACGGAACGGTACGCTAGGTCAGGCACCTGCTGCGCCTGGACACCGGGAAGACAAAGCGGCGACGGTCGCCTCGTCGCAATCAGTCGTACCGAGCGAGTCGCGTCAAGAGCATCCGGTGCCTCCGGCTGTCGCTGCGTCGGCTCGAGCGGCCGAACCGGCGCGGGTGGTTGTGGCGGCGCAGGCTCCAACTTCCGCGCCATCACCCGCACCAGGGCCTGCACCGGCACCAACTCAACAACAGCACCGATGGGTTTGGCCTGCAGTGTCGATCGTGGCAACTGCAGCGGCGGTCATTGCGGCCGTGCAGTACGTCGGGGCGCACCAACCTGATACGCCCTCGCAAGCCCAGGCCGCAGAGCCTGCGCAGCATTGCGAGTACGGCGGTGATCGCTATTCACCAGGCAGCGTCGTCATGCAGGCCGGTGTTCGCCGGCAGTGCGTCGCTGTCGAGGGCGGGGCAGCATGGCAGAAAGCCGATGCGGCTCGCCGATGACCTCCTATACCAATTTCTAACAGGCGCAACGCGCTACCTATCCGAGGGACCTATGAAGAAACTGCTCAAAGTGCTTGGCATCGTCGTCGGTGTCGTTTTCGCTATCGGGATCGTGGGAGCCATTTTTGGCGAGAAGCCGACCACGGGAACATCGACAGCGTCGAACGCAGCAACCGGAACTTCGACTGCCTCGAACTCGGTAAGCGAGGCATCCAAGCCGGTTGAGAAAGTCAGTGTGACCGCCGGAGCGCTTTTCACTGCATACGAGAAAAACGAAGTTGCCGCAGATCAAAAATACAAGGGCAAGGCCCTGTCGGTGAGCGGAACGATTCAGAGCATCGATAAGGATGCGTTCGACAATATCGTGGTGAAGCTGCGGTCCAGTAACGAATTCATGCCCGTCAACGCGTACTTGAGCAAAGAACATGAAGCACTTGCGGCGTCGCTCGAGAAAGGCAAGAAAGTGACGTGGACCTGCGAAGGTGATGGCCGCCTGATCGGTAGCCCGATGCTGCGTGATTGCACGCCGGCGTAACAGTCGGTGCGCCAGTAAGCTGAAGCCCGCGATTGCGGGCTTTTTTGATGCGGCGGGCAAACGGTTCGTCCGTCGAGGGCGCTACTCGCTTCCTTCGGATTCGATCTCCGGCACCTCGCTCGCCTTGACCTCTAGATCGAGGTCCGATGTAAATCCGCCGTTACCGTCGATCGTATGTGTAACGCGCGCGATGATCCAGTTGCAATCATCGATGACACGTTTGTAACCGCGCACGGTTACAGGTAATTCGGTCATCAGCTCGGGCCGGCCGAGCGCCAGCACAATGCTGAATTCTGCGACGCCGCGCTGTAACTTCTCCCATTCCGCCTTCGCCGCCCGTGTCGCGTTCCCCTTGTTCGCATACGTGTGCCGCAGCGTCTTTACGTTCTCGGCCGTGCCGAACAACACGTCGCCGCTCTTGTCGATCGGCTTCTTCTTCGCGGTCGTGCGCCGCCGGCGCCGCTTCACCGTGGTCGACTGCTTCTTCGCCGTGCGCGTGTTGAGGTAGAACGCCTGCACGCCGGAATACGTATCCCGATCGGCGACGCCGAACTCGTGCCGGTCGCCGACGTCGCGCGTGATTGTGACGGCGGGCAACGGCTTGCCGCTCGCCGTGGTCGCTTCGCCGGCCTTGATGAACAACAGCAGGCCGTTTTTCACGGTCGCGATCGCATCGAACATCTTCGCCAGGCGCGACAACAGATTGGCATCCGATTCGGCCGTCTGGTCGATGTGGTCGACGAGCTGCGCGTCGAGCGCCTTGCTGATGCGCGCCTCGACCTTGTTCTGGCTGGCGATCGCGCGCACGATGGCGCCGACCGTCTGCCGGTGCCAGGAGCGCTCCTTCTTGATCGACAGGCCGGCGCGCAGATCGACGCTGCGCGCGCGGATCGTCAGTACGTCGGGCGTGCCCGTGTGCCGCACTTCGTCGACCATGAATTCGCCCTTGTCGACCAGCCCGTTTGCGGCGCCGGCCCAGCCGATCGACAGTTTCAACGTGACGCCGCGACTCGGGATCTCGAGCGCGCCGTCCGAATCGTCGAGGCTGATGTCGAGCTGGTCGGCCTCGAAGCCGCGGTTGTCCTGCAGCGTCATCGAGATCAGCCGGCCGTCGAATTTCTTCGTGATGTTCTTGCCGTTCAGCGTGATCGAATAAATCGCGCGCGGCACGCGATCGTCGGCCAGTACGACCTTCTGCACCAGGTCGGCGCCGGGGATGTCGGCGAGGTTCATAGCGAGATCGCCCCCTTGATAGCGTCGGTCACGATGCCGAGCATGTCGATATCGTCGTTGCGCGTCAGTGCAATGGTGAACTCGATGCGGTGCGCGGTGCCGTCGTCAAAAAACAGCGTGCGCGTCGTGTCGATGTTGTCGATCGTGAACATGCCGTAGATGTGGCCGGTACCCTCGATCAGCGGCCAGGCGGTGTGCTGGTCGGCCATCGCCTCGATGACGGCGAGAGACAGGTCGCCGCCGGTCAGCTCGGGCAGCAGCACGCCGGACAGATTAACGGTTTCATCATCCTCGCCGACGTATTGCCGCGCGGGCTTCTTGCCGACGCGGTTGTTGCTCGCGTAGCGCCAGCCGCGCCGGCGCTTCAGCTCCTGGTAGGGCAGTGTCGATAGGCTGAACACGAACAGCCCGAGCGCCATCATCATGAGAACCTCTCCTTCAATCCCGGTCGCGCAGACGCGAGCGCTCGCGCGCGGCCTGCGCGGCTTGTTCCTGACGCATCACCTGGCGAACTTCCTGCGCGAGCGCATGCACGTCCATGCCCGGCGCCGCGTACACCTGGATCGTGATCGGCGCCGGCGCGGCCGGCGCGCGGGCGGCGGCGGCCGCGACCGTGAGCGGCGGCCGGTTGTCGACGGTGAGCGGTGCGCCGCCGGCGATTGCCGCGCCCGTGATGCCGATGCCGGCACCGGCGGCGACGATGCGCTTGCCGACCTCGAGCACGGTCGACAGCGGCCCGTCCTGACCTTCGCGCAGGCCCTGCTCGAGACCGGCCATCGTGAAGCCGCCGAGCGCCGCGAACACGCGGCTTGGCGAATGGATGCCGAGCCGTTCCTTGAACCAGCCGACCACGCTGTCGCCAGCGGACTGGATCGCAGTCTTCACGGCGCCGAGGCCATTCGTGATCCCGTTGACGAGTCCGGACATCAGGTTTGAGCCGAACTCGGCGAAGCGGGCCGATGCCTGAGCGAGGCCGACGATGATGTCGGTCAGCCATGTGCCGAAGGCCCGGCCGGCACCTGTTGCGGCGTCGAGGCTCTTCTTGCTGGCGTCGATGGGGGCCAGCAGCCGTGTAAGCCAGTCCCACACTCCCTTCAGGGTGCCCGTCAGCCAATCGAACAGGGGTTTGAGCGGCGCGAACGCGGTGCCGAGAATCGCGAAGGCTCGGCTCACGAGCGGCGCGAGCGGCTTCAGGCCGTCGGTGAGCGCTTGCCAGAACCCCGCGAAAAACGCCTTGATCGGCTCCCAATACTTGACGATGAGGAGGGCGGCCAGCGCAATCCCAGCGATCACAAGGCCGATCGGATTCAACAACGCTACGCGACCAACCAACAGCAGGCTTCGTGCGACGGCTCCGAGCGCACGCACGAGGACGCCGCCCTGGATGCCGAGAACCGACATGCTGAAGCGCACGATCGCCAGTGGCCCAAGAACGCCCGCAAGCGCGATCGTCAGCGTGCCGAGCACGGCGAGCAGCACGCCGAGCCCGGCCGCGCCGATCGCGACAGCACGCGTGAAATTCGGGTATTCCTTCGCGAAGCCGAGCAGCCGCTCAAGCACGCTCGTCGTCAGCTCGAGCGCGCGGTTGTACACGGGCAACACCTGCTCGCCGATGACTGTGCGCAGGTTGCGCACCTTCTCGAGCGCGATCAGCTCCTTCCCTTCCGTTTGCTTCTGGCCCAGCTCGTGCAGCTTGTCGATGCCGTACGCGCCACGGTTCAGCTTCTCGTTCTTGTGAATCTGCTCGCGCTGCATGTACATCGTGGCGAACAGGTTCGCGCCGTTGCCGTTCGTCATGATCGTGGAGAATTCCTCCAGGATCTTCGCGTCGGACGTGATGCCCTTGGCCTTCAGCTTCGGCAGCAGCACCTTCTCCAGCCACTCGAACGGCGACGCGTTGAAGAGATCGCCGCCAATCAGCGCGCCAGGCTTGATGCGCTTCACGTTGCCGATCGTGTTGTACTCGACCGACTTCTTGTCGACGAGCCCCAGCTCGACCAGGCGCTTCGCCGCGCGCACGGTGGTCTTGCACTGCATTAGGTTGCTGTATGCGGCCTGCACGCCGGTGCCGGCGGCATGCCCGCCCATTTCCTGAATCAGCGGCTCCATCTGGTAATAGAACGCGTCCTGGCGCATCTGCTTGGCCGCGACCTTGCCGGTTTGGATGAAGTTGCGCCACTCGTCGCCGCCGACGCGGCCGCCCGTCGCGGTCAGCACCTGCTGGACCATGTTCGCTTCGCCCTTGAACGCTGCCTCGCTTTTCGTGCCGCCGCGCAGCTCGATCACCTTCAGCATGTTCATGAACTTCTCTTCGTTCTCGTGCCCCTGGCCGGCGCCGAACATCGCTTCGTTCGCGAACTTCATCTTCGCGAGCGTCGGCATCACCATCTGCGCGTGATGCTCGTCCGCGAAGATGGACATCGCGTCGCGCATCAGCGTCATGTTTTCGGCGATCGCCACGCCGGGCGATTTCATCGCGCGCACGTAGCGCTCGGCGTCCTGCGTGGCGCGATCGCCCAGGCCGAGTCCCTGGATTCGGCCGCGCTCGTTCTGGACCTTCTTCGCCTCGGCCAGCGGCTCGCGCAGATCGTTGAGGATATGCGAGCCGGTCGCGCGCGCGGCATACCCGCCGATCGCCATTTCGGCCGCCGCGCCGCGCATGGCGCCCATTTTGGCGCGCGCGTCCGCAATGCGCTTCTGACGGGTGTTCAGGGCGTCGAGCCGACGCGATTGGGCGTCGATCGCGCCGGTCGTCGCAGCGATGTCGGTGCGCAGCGTGCGCTCGTGTTGGGAAAGCTTGCCCGTGTCGACGCCGGCGCGAGCGAGCCGGTTGCGCAGCTCGTCCACACTGGCGGATTGCTTCTTGAATGCGGTGCCTAACCTCGAAGAGGCTTGCCGCGCCTTCGCCAGCTCAGCAATCATCTGCTGCGAAGGAGGCCCGACCGCATGCAACGACTTCGCGAGTTCCTTGACCTTCTTCTGTGCGTCGGCGAGCTTCGTCGATGTGTTGGCGAGCCCCGTGCGCATTTCGCGGAACTCGCCGATACGCCGCTGCGTATCGTTGAGTTCCTTGAGGCGCGCGCGGGAATCCCGCAGCTCCTTCACGAGCGTGCGGTTCTTCGTGGCGATCTCGCGGATCGGGCGGCTCGCCTGGTCGAGCGCCTTGAGGACGACCTCGAGGCGGAGGGAGCGATCGCTCATTCATCGCCCCGTTCGTAACGGACGCGTGCGTGCTCGCGCCAGGTCATCAGTTCATCAAGAGACATGGCATTCATCACGTCAGGCGTCCAGTGGAAAACGAGGGCGATGTCGGCCATCACTTCGTCGACGGATCGAGGGATGCGTCCTGCTTGACGGAGTTCGGTACCAAAAAACCGGCGAGCTCCGTGCCGAGCTTGACCAGATCGGCCGGGTCCATGCGCAGCACATCGGGCTCGGTCAGCACCGGGTCGCTGATGCGCGGCAGGACTTTCGACAGCGCGATCACGTCGAGCTGCAGGACGTCGGTGAGCGTGACGCCGCGCAGCGCACCGCTGCCCGACATGGTCAGCGTGACGGCGTCGATTTTTTGCTCGCCGCGCACGATCGGGGTATCGAGGCGCAGCGCGTCGGTTCGTTTCAGAGACATGGTCATTCCTTTGAGTGTGGAGTGGGTAGGGGTTACAGGCCGAGCGCGCGGCGCTGCTGGGCGAGGCGATCGACGCCGCCAACCATTTCGATGAAGTTCGGGAAGTCGATCTCGATCAGGGTCTCGCCGTTGGATACGAGGCGGTAATACGTGAGCGACATCGTGCCGGTCTGGTCGGCGTTGTCGCCGGCCTTGGCCTTGCCGGGGTCGATCTCCTTGTAGCGGCCGCGCACGTATACCTCGACCGCATCGACTTCCTCGGTGTCGTCGCGCTGATAGGAGCCGGCGAATCGTACGGTGACGCCGTCGACTTTCGACGTGCCCCACGTCTTGAACATCTCCTTCATGAAGCCGCCCATCGTGAGCCCCAGCTCGAGCTTCTCCATGCCGAGGTCGATGTCGACCTCGCCGTTCATGCCGCCGCCGCGATACGCCTCCATCTTGCGCGTGAGCTTCGGCAACTGGATTTCCGGCACCTCGCCAACGAACGAGACACCGTCCTCGAACACGAGGAAATTCTTGAGTTTGGATGGCAGAGCCATTGCGTTTTCCTATGGTGAGTAGCGGGCCGTCAGACGGCGATGCTTTCCGCGAACTTGACCAGGTACCGGTCCGTGATGCGCTGGCGGAACGTCAGGTCTTCGAGCGGCGGCGTCGGACAGAAGTCGTAGTCGATGAAGCCCAGGCCCGCCTTGAGCGAGTCCTTTTCGTTCGCGGCCGGATCGAACCAGCACTCGCCGTCGATCAGGTAGCCGGCGTTTTTCCACGCCCGGAACTTCGAGTTCACGCCGTCGACGACGTCGCGCATCAGCGTGCGGCTCATCGGCTGGTCGACTGCCCACAGGTGCGCCTCGGCCATCGTGTCGGCGATCACCTGGGCGCTGCGCACGTAGTTCTCGAACGCCCACAGCTTGTCCTCGGAACAGGTACGCGAACCCCATAGACGGTAACCATTCGCGTTCACGAGCGTGGTGACCTCGTGACTGTTGAGGTAGCCGGCATCGGTGTTCGGGTCCTGCAGGTCCCAGAACACGTCGCGGCTGATGCCGGTGACGCCGTTCACGACGACGTTCGAGATCGTCTTATGCCAGCCGGTTCCCTCGTCGATCTTTGCGCGCATGCCGAGCGCGCGCGCCGTCGCCCAGGTGATGTCCTCGGCGTTGGTCGTGGTGTTCCAGTTCACGAAGTCCGGCCAGATCGTCATCAGCTCGCGCTGGCCGAAATTCGCGCGGTAGGCGACGGCTTCTTCCTTCGTCTTCGCGCCGAATGCGTTGACGTAGCCGAAGCCGCGCAGCTTCTGCGCGATCGTCGCCAGCTCGGTTGCAACCGGCAACGTGTCGAGGCCAGGGCAGCCGAGCACGCGCGGCTTCACGCCGAGCCGGCTCTTCGCGGCGAGCAGCGCCTTCATGCCGGTGTACTGGCCGTCCGCGTTGGTCGTGCCGATCACGTTGCTGGTCGTGGCGTCTGCATCCTTGCCGGTCGGTACGCGCACGGCGACGATCAGCGGCGAGGTCTGCGCGGCGATCGCGTCCAGCGAGCGCGCGAGCGTGCCCTTCGTGCCAGCTTTGCCGATCGCGGCCTGCACGTCCGTGATGAGCACGGGCCGGTTTTCGGGGAAGGTGGCGGCATCGGCGTCGTCGCCGGTGCTGACCAGGCCGATCACGGCGGTGCTGACCGTGCGAATGGGGCGCGTACCGTCATTGATTTCAATGACGCGTACGCCGTGGTGGTAATCAGAAGGCAAGCTTTTCTCCCGGAAGTGAGCCTTCCGAAAGATTGCCTTCCGCGCGCGCGGAGATCACGCGCCGGAGGTTGTGCAGCGGCCGGGCACAACCGAAGCCGCTGCAGGCCGTCGCTATGCCGCGACGGGCAGCGCATCCAGCTCGGCCAGGCGCGCCGTCGCGACCTGGTGGTAAGTCGGTTCGAGCTCGCAACCCATCCAGTTCAGGCCGGCTTCCTTCGCCGCGGCGAGGAACGTGCCGGACCCGGCGAATGGGTCCAGGACGACGCCGCCGACCGGCGCCAGGCGCACGACGTCGCGCGCGAGCTGCGCCGGCTTTTCAGTCATATGGCGCTTCGGATGCGCGAGGCGCTCGGAGAACACGCCAGGCAGATACACGTCGGCGCGTCGCACGGCGCCCTTCGTCGCCCAGACCAGGAACTCGGTCTGCTGCGCGAAGCCACCCATGCGCGGCCGCGTGCGGCCGCTCGTCTTGTCCCACACCGCGACGCCGCGCCAGGTGAAGCCGGCGGCCTGGATCGCATCGGTGAGGCTCGGCAACTGGCGCCAGTCGACGAAGCAGGCCAGGTGCGCTTCGTTGCGGCACACGCGATAGGCTTCCGCAAGCCACGTCATGCACCAGAAGGTCCACGACCGTTGATCCTTGCTGTCGTGCTGGAATTCAGGATAGACGGTCTTCACGTCGCCGCCGATGTACTTGCTCGACGGTGCCTGGCTGCGCGACGCGCTGGTGGTGCCGCCGGACGAGTAGGGCGGATCGGTGAAGACCAGGTCGACGCAGGCATCGGGCAGCGCGCGCATGACGCTCATGGCGTCGGCCTGGTGCACACGGTTGATCAGATCAGCGGAGATGGTTTGCTGCATGGGGCGAATCCCTCGTATCGGAGGCTCGATGGCCTGCGGGTAGGGGGCTCGCGGCCCTCAGAATATTCATTGCGCCGCAACGCGGGCATTTGATGGAGAGCCGGACGTATTCGCCGGCGCCAAGTTTGCGGTTACAGCTTCCGCAACGGATGTCCTGCATGGGGTGATTCCTGCCTGTGCTAGGATGCCGGCGCCTCTCGAGAGGTGTCGCGGCCCTGGCCAATCCTGCAGGTGTGCTCTGCTGGTGCGGGGCGTGCACGATGTTCCACCATCGCGCACGTCGCCGCGTCCTTTTCTTCCTGCCTCGTGTTACGCGACGTATTCGCCGCCGGCGAGCATGTAGCGGTCGGTCGAGCCGTACATCATCGACCCGTCAGCATTCGCGGCGTCACCCTCGGGCTTCGGTTCCACCAGTCGTCGCTGGATATACGCGAACGCACCCTCGTTGGCTTCCGGCATGCCCGACACGAAAATCGTTACGCCGCCCTGCAGCGGCTGTTTCCCCGCCTTGAACGTCGCTTCCGACACGTAGCTCTGGATCGTGCCGCTCGTGAACTTCGACGCGGCGTCGATCGAGACGTTACTGACAACGTGATAGGACGCCTGCGCGCCGGTCGATTCGAGAACGACAGCTTTCTTGATTGCCATATTCGATTCCTGAAAATAAAAAAGTGAAACGGGACTGCGGTTTGCGGTGGTGCGGCCCTGGGCGACTACGCGGGAAACTGCGGCCAGACGACGTCGAGCGGAAAGCCGACCTGCTGTGGCACGTCGCGTAGCGCAGCGCGATAGCGCCGAAGTGCCACTTCCCGATCGGCGTCGCCAGCATCCGCCGCGCGCTCGACGAGCGGGTCGACTTCAGCGAACAGCGTGTCGCGCTGTTGGCGGACGTTTTCCGATGCTTCGATGAGCGCGTATTCCGCTTCGAACTCGGGCCACCACGCGAGCAGGTCGGCCGGTGTTGGCTGTGGGATGCCGACCGGCAACCAGATCGGCACCCACGCCGTCTTGATCTGCTCGAACGTTTGCTTGTGTACCGGGTGCGCGACCCAGTAATCACGGCAGCGCACGAGGTTCGGGAATTTCTTCGCGAGAATGAAAGCCGCTTGCTCGACGTGGAGCATGGTGTTCGTGTTCGTCATTGGTTCCTCAAAACTACGCCGTAGACAACGATCGCGTTGGCTGTGCCGTTGCCCGGGCCGCTCAAGCCGCACACGACCCACGGTGCGGGCAGTGCGCCGTTGAGGCGATCGATGGTGCCGAAATTGTTCACGCCGGAATCCCACTGCACCCGTGCGCCGGCGTTGGCCTTCGAGTTGTCGCGGTTGTACAGATCGTCGAGGATGGTGTTCATCCACGCGCCGCGATACGAGCAGAACAGATTGCCGTCTGTATTGAGGATCTGCTGGCCGCGCATGTACATCGTGCCCCAGTCGTCGACGCCCCACGTCACCGAGTTGTAGGCCGAGTTGATGACTTCGACGCCGCCGTTGTCGCGAGCACGCAGATAAGTCCACGAATCGAAACCGGGCCGGTTGTTGCGCAGCCCGATATCGGCTTGCCATCCATCACGCGTGAGTGACAGGCGGCCCCACATCGTGCTCCCGGCGCGGTTGACGTAATTGTTCGGCAGGAAGTTAGAGAGCCATCCGCCCCACTGGCTCCCGTTCAGGTTTCCGTCCGGCGCGACCAGCGACGTACCGCCACCGGCCTTCAACTCGCCGCGTGCGATGACCGTGCCGCCATCGGTGACCGATAGGTTCGCGGCCGTATTCGTGCCGTTCGTTACCATCCACGTCGCCTTCGACGCCTGCACCTGAACCCGCGGTGTATACCCGTTCGAGTTGAAGACGAGCTGCGATCCGTAGTCGCCGGCGCCGTACAGCGTCACGGTTGCGTTGACTTGGCCTCCGGCGTTCTTGTCGAGCGGCGTGACGTTCGCGCTGTCCCACGGCGTCGCACCGGCCCACGTCGGTCGTGCGGACGTGCTCAGGCCGCCGTCGATCTGAACCCCGGTTGCCGTCAGATTCATCACGCGCTTTTGCTTCGCGTCGCTCGCGGCGTCGTTCGCCGTGTCGTTGATCCAGAACCCGACCGACTCCCGGCCCCAGGCGCCGCCAGTAAATGCCGCGCGGATGGATGCGATGAGGCGAGTACTGGTGTCGATGTTCGCCGAGCCAAAGGTGCCGTAGAGGCGCAACTTCGCTTCCCGGTTCAGCGCGTCGGCCTGCCCCTTGATTGCGAGCTGCGCATCGGTATCGCCAGGCGCGGACGTGATGGTCGCCGAACCGGTGATTGCGGGGCTGGCGAGCGGCGCATACCGCGCGGCTGCGGTCTTCGGCGTCACGGCACGCGTGTCATCAGCGCCGGCGTCGACCTCTGCCTGCGTCGCCAGCTCGACGACGCCCTTACGCTCGGTGGTCGCCGGCGGATTGAGGAACGACGTCGGTCCGAAAACCAGCTTCGACACATCGATCGAGGCGAACACGGTATCGGCGGCCAGTAGCAGCATAGAGGCCGACGCTTTTTCGAGGATCGGATCGTTCTGCACGTAGACGCCGAACAGCACGCCGTTGTCCAGGTACAGCCCGAAGCCATACAGCGTGTACTGGTCCGCGCTGTCGTCCTGGATCACGATGTGAATCGTGTCCTTCGCGACGGTATCGCCGCCGAACGTCGTGATGCGCTTCAGCTCGTTCGGCAGCGCGATCATTTCCGGCTTGAACACGAACGTCGCTGTGGCGATGCCAATCTGCGTGACCTGGCGCGCGGTCGTCCCGGTGTTGCCGGGCGCCACCAGTGCGGCGCGGCCGGCGTCCGTGATGTAGATGAGGTTTCCAGCCATGTTCGTTAGTCCGTGAGAGAGAGGCGGCAATAGACGGCCGCGCGCACGCCGCACGCGACGCCGATCGAGCCGGTCATGCTGAAGCCCTGCGTGAAGGTGTAGTGGGCGGTCCCGCGCTTCGCGCGATCGACCTCGGCCCGGATGTCGTTGACGTACTGCGCGGTGGCCGGCGCGCCGTCACGGCTGCCGACCGTCATCACGATCTCGAACGTGCCTGGGACGCCGCGCGGCTTCATCTCGAACCACTCGCGCATCATCACGTTCGTGCCGAACGACGCGCAGACGTCGCGCACGGCGTCTGCTGTACCCTTCTTGCGAGCAATGCGGATTGCGGTTTTCACGCGGGCGCGCTTCACCTGCTCGGGCCATTCGTCGCGCCAGGTGTCGACGCCCATGTGCCAGGCGAGCCAGGGCAGGAAGCGCAGCGGAATCCGATCCGGGTCCATCAGCGTGTCGATCTCGACCGGGATGTCGCGCACGTCCGCGTTGGCCTCGGCCAGGCGCCGCTCAAGCGCGGTCGCGTTCGGTGGCAGCAGCGAGGGGGCGAACTTAGTCATCGGCCACCCCACCGTCCTTCAGCTCGATACCCGTGCAGTACGGCGCCTGGTCGATCGCGATGGGCACACCTTCGGCCGGCGAATCGAGCAGCACCTTCTGGACGCCGGCGACGCGCATCGACGCGTACAAGCCGTCCTTCGTGATCTCCGAACCGGGGCGGTGCATTGAGTCGGCGAACTGCTGCGTCTTCTTTAGCGCTTCCGCGAGCGCGACCGCGCGATCCGGACCGTCGAAGAAGCGCAGCGTCGCGCGGATCGCGTACCGGACGATCTTCGCGCTCTGCACGATGACCTCGTCGGCCTGCGGTCGCTTCTTTTTCAGCACTTTCTTGACGATGTCGATCAGCTCCTGGCTGGCCGTGCCGTCGCCTTCGCGCGACAGAAGCGTGACGATCATCACGCATGGCGAGGGGCTGTAGGCGGTGGCCGCTTTCACGCGCCCGTCAGCGGCGCGCGCGTGGAACACGTACGCATCAGTAGGGCCGGCGACAGAAAATCCGCGCGGCGCGAGATGGACGCGTTCGCGCAGGCTATCGTCGTCCTCGTAGACGGGATCGATACCCTTGTCCGGATCGCCCGGCGAGATCAGCAGGCGCTCGACGTCGAACAGAGCGGCGATGTGCTCGAGCGTCGTACGTTTCGCATACGCGAGCAGCAGGCCGCGCGCTTTCTCGTTCATGAGCGCCAGCAGCAGCATCTTTTCGTACGCGCCTTCCTGCAGCAGCTTCACCATCGGCTCGGATTCGAGCTCGAGCGCGGCCGCGATCTCGGCTTGCTGTTCCTTCGGGTACAGCGAGACCAGGCGTGCCTTCTTCTCGGCCAGGATCGTTTCGTAGTCGAGTTCGTCGACGATGTCCGGGGCCGGGAGCTGCGACAGGTCGATCGGCGTCGTTCTCATGCCGCACCTCGACCGTTCGTCGCCGGCAGGCGCATGGAGAAGGGCGAGCCGGCGCGCGGGCCGTCCGTGCGCTCGCCTTGCAGCTCGAGCACGGCGCCGCCGTCGATGCCCGTGCTACCGAAGTCCACCTGGTTGACCTGGATGCGCGGCTCCCACCGGGCCAGCGCCATGACGGACGCCGCCATCACGCGCATGCGCATCAGCGGATTGACAGGGCCGTCGATCAACTCGGGCACCAGCGAACCGTAGTCGCGGCGCATCACGCGCGTGCCGAGCGGCGTGAAAAGGATGTCCGCGACGGATTGCTCGATGTGAGCCTGGCCGGCGATCGCGCGGCCGGTGCGGGCGTTCATACCGATCATGCGCCACCCGCGATCGGTTTCGAGGTCGTGGCGAATTCGCCTTGCGCCTGGTGCGGATGCTCCACGAGGCTGACGTTCCGCGAGCGTACGTCGACGTCAGCGGTCACGGTGCCGGTGAAGTGGGCGCTGCCCTGAATTTCGATCACGGAGCCGCCACCGCCCGCGCTACTCCCATTCTTGCCGGTCGCGCCAGATTCGAACGTGAGCGGTCCCTTCACGAGCAGCGAGCCCGTCACAGTCGTATCGTCGGCGTCGAGCGTGACGGATTTCGCCTTGACGGTCGCGGTATTGGTTTCGACCGTGACGCTGCCAGGAGCGGCGACGTTCACGGTTGCGCCTGCCGGCAGCGTGGCAGTGAGCGCGTGCGTTGCGAAGTCATACGAGATGCGCGCGCCGTCCCGGTAGGCGCGGACGTGCTGCGTTGGGCTCGAGCTCGGCGCGTCGTGGCCGTCGCGATAGACGCCGGAAAGAAACAGGGCGGTCGTCGGTTCGCCGGACGGGCACATGAGCAACCCGGGCTCGTCCTTCGAAGGCGGATCCCAGGTGATGCTGTCGCCGGTGCGGAGCGTGAGCCAGCGGATCCAATCGGTTTGCAGGCCGCCCGATTCCACGCGCACGCGGCGGGCGTCGTGGTCAACGTCGATCACGGTGCCCTCGCGCAGCATGCTTTCGAGACGGCGGTTCAGGTCGGCAAAATCATCCATGCGGCGAGGATGCCGCGCGCGCGGGAGAGGGTCACGCGGATGTGGTTGTGGCCGACCGTGGCACAACGAAAAAGCCCGCCGAGCAATCGATCGGCGGGCACGTGGCTGTTACTTTCCGGTGCGTTACTGAAAGACCTGCAGGCTGCCCTGCAGCTTCGAGAGCATGAGGAGAACGATCTCGTCGAAGATCCGATTGTTCATTGAGCCGGGGCCGATTTTATGAAGCTGTATGGCTTTGTCGACCCTCACGATGACCGAGTTTGCATTGACGACAACGGACAGGATTTCTGCGCCCGTGACGCGCTTGTCCAGCTCCTGGCGAACAGCAGTGAAGGTGAGGCGAGCCGCAAGGTGATCAGCCAACCAGCCATATTCGCAAGACAACACGACATCGCCATGCGGGGTTGCGATATCGACCGTGCGGCTTTCGGTGTTTGCGCTTGCGTACGTACCCGGCAACTTGTTTTGTTCCTGGTTCAGAACGCGAATCACCTCGGTCTTAAAGAACTCGACAGCAGAGTTCAGATACCCACCTTGGGACAGGCGTTGGTCCGTGCGGACTGCTTCGTCCGTATCGATTATTGACACGATGGTCTCCTTGTCGTGGAGCGCCTATTCTGGCGTCCCGCCTAGGCCCGTGCAAGCCCCCCGGTAGCCTGCAGGTGGCTAGGTCTCGCTACCGAGAAACGAAGTCAAGGACGAGATCCGCGATTCGATCGACATCCGCGTCGGCCAGACCGAGCAGCTCGCGCGCCGGATACTGAACGACAGGGCCGTTGCGTTCGACGCGGTCGCGCAGGCCCTCTTGGTGGACACGCGCAATACGCTCGACCTGGCGCGTGAAATGCAGCACCGACGCGTCGGCGCTCGACGCGGTTTTGAGGAAGCGGGCGGTGCGCAGCTTCGCGAACATCGCGCGGCGGATGCGGCCTTTCTTGCGCCGGGCCTGCGGCTTGCGCGGCGCGTACCGGCTGCCGTCCGGGTTGCGAGCCTCGGCGATGCGCCGCGAATGGCGCCGGCGCAGCTCGACGGCTAGCCCTTTCGCCAAGATCGCGCGCTGCGCGGGTGCGAGTTGACCGAGCAGGCCGGACGCCCATTCCTCGGCGCGGGACAGTCGGTCGACCATCAAGCCCCCGCGATCGGCGGCTCGCCGAAGTGGCGAATCTCGTAGCCGTCTGGCCGCTCGAGCACGCCGACGCGCTCGGTCAGCTTCAGCAGAATCTCGACGTCGGATTTCCCGTTGTCGAGCAGCTCGGCCTGGAACTTGAACCCGTCGCGGCAGAGGTCGCGGTTCAGCAGCAGCTCGGGCTGGTGGATCTTCAGCCAGGCGATGATCGGCACCATCAGGTGATCCGAATGGTCGGCGTAGTCGGTCACGACGATGTCGAGCGTGTACGCGTACTCGAACGACAGGGACTTTGCAGCGGTGACGGCAATCGACCCGTGTTCGATGAAGATGTGCAGCCGGTCGGGATTACGCGCGAACTCGGGCAGGGCGGTGGTGAGCGCCGCGCGCAGGCTGTTGGGCTTGTTCATGGTGCCGGTTCCTCGTGCGCTTCGTCACCATCGCGCACGCGGGCCTGCAGCGCGATCAGTTGCTCGGCGTTTTCGTGACAGGTGGTGTAGTTGCTGGCGACGGTTGCGGCGACGGCAGAGAGCGCAACGCCCGAGGGGGCCGCATCAGCGCTTCCGGGATCGCCCACCGGCATGTTGGCGGCGGCGCTGTCGTGCACGCGCACAAAGCCGACAGGGACAGTACAAGCACGATCGGCTTCGCGATCGACATAGACGGGAACCTCCTTGATGATGGTGTAGCCCTTCTCACGGATGACCTGGACGCGGTCGACGTACTGCGTGACGACCTTCACGTCGCGGCGTGCCGCGTCGCGCTCGGCCGTCCGCTCGCGCACGTCGCGCGCGAGATCGTCGGCGCGCTGGCCGGCGTTGACCAGGCGCGCATGCTGGATCGCGATGACGGCGACCGCGGCGACCAGCGCGATCGCACCGACGACGAAGATGCGGGCGCCGGTCGTCACGCGGCCGCCCGGCTGTAGCGGTCAAACGCCCGTTCGAGTTTCACGTCGTACAGGTTTTCCGCGTACGCGCGGCCGTTGTACAGCTCGGCGAACTTCGCCCACTTCCGGCCGCGCAGCGCGGCCAGCAGCGTCTTATCGGCGAGGATGAAGCGGACGAACGCCTCGAGCTGCTCGGCCTCGCTGACCTTCATTGCGTCGACGAAGGCGAACACGTCCGGATAGCCGAGCGCCTTCCAGTGGTAGCCCATGATTTGGAACGCGCCCCAGCTCGTCGCCTCGAGCGCGCACGCGGCCGAAATCTGCGACGCGCTCGCCAGGCGCGCATATTCCGCCGCGTCGCCGGCGTAGCCGCCGCGCTTCGGGTTGACCAGCGCCGGATACTTCGCCGCCAGTGCATCCGCGTCCATGCCGGCCGTCGCGAGCTGGCGGTACATGATGTGCCGCTCGTACAGGATCACGGGCCGACCGTCCGGCAGGAACCCGGCACCGCGCGATTCCACCTCGTTGACGGCGCGCACGGCTGCGAGATCGACCTGCAGCCGATCGGCTGCACGTTGCAGATCCGCGTCGGTCAGGTGTCGCGGGTCGCGCCGGCCGGCCGCGAGCGTTGACCGGGTCTTCGGGCCGGCGATGCCGTCCGCGACCAGGCTGTGCGATGCCTGGAACGCCATGACGGCGCTACGGGTCGCGCTACCGTAGATCGCGTCGGTGTCGAGGCGCGCGCCGGCGGCGACGAGCTGGCGCTGCAGGTAGCCAACGTCGGCGCCACGGTCGCCCAGGCGAAGGGTCTTATACATGGCGCCCCCACACCTTGAATTGCAGCATGCGCGCGATCAGCGAGTCGCGCGGGTTGCCACGGTGGAACAGCTCGACGACGTTGCCGCGCACGCCGTACACGGCGAGGCACAAGACGCCGACCAGCACCGTGTCGGCGAGGTTCGCCGGCGGCAGCATGCCGAACGCGGCGCGGATCGGCGCGGCGCCGGCGGCGACCGCAATCGCGTAGGCCAGGCACGACGCGAGCGGCCGATGGGCGCTCGAGCCGCGACGGAAGGTCACCAGGCGCAGCGCGATCGCCGCGCACAACAGCACGTAGACGGTCGTGAGCATCACTTTTCCCTCCCCTTGAACACGTTCAGCAGCCGATCGGGCGCATCGGCCTGGGCGATCAGCCACAGCAGCAGTTTCACGACGAGCGCGGACGCGATCAGCGCGCCGATGCCGGCGTGTACCTCGACGCGGGCCGGCAACATGGCGTCGAGTGCGGCGGCGAACAGCTCGGCCGTGAGGCAGCCGGCGACGAACGAGATCACGAAGAACGCGATGCGCTTCGGGATCGACGGGTCGGCCGCGGTCATCACGAACAACAGCGAGCCGGCGAACGCGCCCATGACGACGTTGGCGTCGACGCCGGGAAACAGCGACAGCGTGGCGACGCCGAGCGCCGCGACCGTCGCGGACGACGTGGAAATAGGTTCAGCCATTCTCAGTCCCATAACTGGAGCCGCTCGGCGCCGGATTGCGCCGGTTGCGGTACTTCGTCGGGCAGCTCGACGAGCAGCCCGTGAGGCAGGATCGGGCCGTACTGCGCCAGGTCCCGGTTGAGGTCGAGCACCGCTTCGACGACGCCGCGCGTGCGGCCGAGCACGCGCCAGCAAAGCGCGTCGATGGTTTCCCCCTGGAGCGCCCGCACCTCCATCAGATCAGCTCCACCGTCATGCGAGGGCGGCCGATGATGTCGCTGATTGCCCAGCGGGCGTCACGGCGCAGCTCTTCGCCCTGGGGCTCCAGCTCGTCCGCGCGGCGTGCGCCATCGCCTGTCGTGTCGTAGTCGCGGTACCGCTCGATGAGCGTCGCCTTCGCCAGGCAATACACCGCGCGCCGGTAGTGCTGCAGCCGTACGCTTTCGTCGTCGAGCTGGTCGGCCGGCACGTCGGCCAGGCACGCGATGCCGGCATCGCGCCACGCCGCGCGTGCGCCGCGCAGCTCGTCGTTTACCTCGGCGATCGCGGCGAGCAGCTCGTGCCGCAGGCGGGCGTCGGTGATCGACCCGTCGAGGCGCATCGTGTCGCGCGCGTGCTCGAGCGACACATCCGGATAGAACGGGTCGTTCTTGATCGGCTCGGCGGGTTCCGCATCCGCCGGCGCGCGCGGCAGCGGCGGGGTCGAGACAAAAGACATGGTCGGGTTCGTCAGGTTGATCGGTAGAGGCGGTGGACGGGGCTTTCGCGCGGACAGTGCCGGCTACGGCCCCGTGCCGCCTGGTGCGCGGGGTACGCTCGGTGTCAGCCACCGGGGCCGGACTGGCCCCCGTTGGCGGAATTCTTCAGCTCGCGCTCGAGCCGCTCGATGTCCTTCTTCACGCCCACGTTCGCGAAGAGCTGCAACGCGCGGCGCAGGTGATCGAGGGCGCTCGCCGGATGGGTGGCGGCCAGGCCGTAGCCGATCGCCTTGTGCAGCTTCGCGCGCACCTCGTCGGGCATGTCGGCCAATGCGGTGAGCTGCTCGATGTCCAGCAGCGGCTCGACCTGGATCGCCTCGCCCGCCCGGTTCGCACGCAGCGCGGCTTCGGCAAATTCCTCGACCAGCAGGCACGGCGTGCTGCGCTTGTACTGGTCGGGCAGCGTGAGGCTGTGACGCAACGCGTACGCGCCGATCTCGAGTGCGCCCTGGAAGTCGCCGACGTCGACGCGCCAAACCATGATCGTCATCAGCACGTCGTCCTGGGCGCCGGCCGCGCCGTCCAGTACGCCGGTGACCCACGCGTCGTATGCGGGCAGGAACTGCCGCTTCAGGTCGGCCTTGCGCTCGAGCGACTCGACAGCCTTCAGCGCCCGGCGGTGTTCGTCGAGCTGCGCGAGCATCAGCGTGTACGCTGAATCGTCGCGCAGCCCGCCGACACTCGTCGGCGTACCGCGCGCGGCCGTGGCCGCGACGGTGCGCTGGAAGTGTTGGCGGAACGGGTTCGTCATGCGCCACCTTGCGGAGCGGCCGGGGCAGCGTCGGCGAGCTGGATGTTCTCGACCACGCAGCCCGCGCCGTACTGCTCGACCACGTACGCATCGTTCGAGTTTTCATAGTTCTCGATACGATCGCGCTCGGGCACCTCCTTCAGCGAGCGACGGCGCGCGCTGATTTGCCAGTAGATCGACAGGTTGTCCAGACGCGTAACCATCAGCGCGTGCGGCGGGAAGTACGGGACCGCCACGGCCGGCAGGTTCCCGACGCGCTTCTGAGATACGACAATGTCGGTTGCGAGCGTTTCGGTCGACGGCTGCGCCTGGTTGATGAGCGGGAAGTACTTGTCCTGGAGCAGCTCGCGGCCGCAGATCACGACGAGATTCGGGTCTTCGGCGTACCACGGGTCGAGGAATTCGTTGCGCGCGAGCGTCACGACGGCGTCGAGATTCTTGAATTCCTCGCCCTTGCCGATCTTCACGCCCGAGAACACGCGTTGCTTCGCGTTGTTGCGGTACTGCTGAAGCCAGCCAATGTTGACGTCCTGCAGCAGCGGGTTCGCGTTGAGGTCGGTGTCGGCCGCAACCTGTACGCCGTTCCAGCCGATCATGATGCGATCGAGTGCCTGGCGAAGGATGATGGAGTCGCGCAGACGCGCCTGGAAGTCCGGGAACTTCGCCCACGCATCGAGCTGCTGATAGCGGATGTGCGTATCGTAGTTCGTCTTCTCGCAGCGGTATTTCTGGTTGTCGAGTGCCGAGACGTCGCGCGTCTCACGCGCGCGCTTGGTCGTATCGGTGCGGCTCGCGATCGGGCCGGATACACCGAGGCCGATCTTCTCGCCTTCCATTTCCTCGACGCCGTGGATGTTGATTCGGCCGAGGAATGCGCTCGATTCCTGGATCTTCGTTTCGAGCGTTTGCTGCACGCTCGGCGCAACCGAAAACTTCTTCGTCGCATCGCTGACGCCGTTCAGTTCCTGGATGCGGGCCAGGTACCGGTTGTACTGCTCGCGGGTAGTGTTCCGCATGGGTTCTCCGTCTATGGGAAATGGGATGAGGGCGGGTTAGCAGTCGGTCTGCGCCCCGTTGTCGCTGCCCGTCGACATCGGCCGCTGTTGCTCGCTGCTGTCGGTGCGCGAAAGTTTCTTGACCAGCTCGCTATGGCGCTTGTCGCCGGCCTGCTGCGCGCGCTGCAGCTCGGCGAAGTTCGTGTTGAACTTCTCGAGCTGCTCGAGCACCTGGCTCTGGCTTTCCGCGAGCGCGACGACCGATTGCGACAGGTCGGAAAAACGCTGGTCGTCGGTCGCTTCCTTGCGGTTCAGCAGGCCCCGCACCTTCGAGAACAGCGACTTGCCGGCGTCGCTCGTGCGCGGCGTTTCCTCATCGAGCTCGATCACTGCCTCGACTGCCGCGCTGAAGAGGTTTACCGGGCGCTGTTTGCGCGTGTCGAATGCCTTGTGCTGCGCACTGAAGGCAAGCATTTCGGTCCCGAGGCTCGCCGGGTTGTCGGTGACGGCGAGGCCAACCAGGTATGCCTCGCCGGTGCCGGCGAAGTCCGGGTCGACCTCCATCGACGAATAGACCTTCTGGCGCTGCACGGTCGTCAATTCGACCAGGTCCTTCGTCGGCGAGAGCTGCGCGAGCAAGCGCAGCTTGCCGTCCTGCTCCTCGGTCTTCAGCGCGATCACGTCGCCGTACGCGCGGAACGTGCTGTCCGGATACATGCCGCGAATGTGTTCCATGTTGATGCGCGCGCCGTACGTCTTCGGGTCGTAGCTGCTCGCCATCTGTTCGAGCATCGTGCGATCGATCGTGCGACCGTCCGTGGTCGCGCCTTCCGTCGCGATGCAGAAAAACTTCATCTTCTTTGCGTCCTGTGCCATGTGCGAATCCGCTGAGAGGGTGCTGTGTGCAGGGATTCCAGTTTCGGCAGTTCGAACCGGTGTCGCAACGCATGTTGGTTGTGCGCGCAACCGATACAACCGTATGCAGTAGGGCCTACGCGCGCGCGTCGGTAGCCTTGCTGCATGACTGCACTTCCCATTGATTCATCCGACGTTGATCCACGCCGACGCGCACGCGACCTGTACTGGCAGGGGTATCGCATCGCGCGCATCGCCGAGCTGCTCGGCGTGAAGCCGGCCACGCTCTATAGCTGGAAAAAGCGCGATGGATGGGACGAGACCGAGCCGGTTGACCGCGTCAACATGACGATCGAGGCGCAGCTGATAAAGCTCGTCACGAAGGAGGCGAAGGAAGGGCGCGACTTCAAGGAGATCGACCTGCTGACGCGTCAGCTCGACCGACTGCGCTCGCGTCCGGCGAACGATGCAAAGGTGAGCGAATCCGGGAGCGCGGGCGGCACGCGCCGGTCGCGCAGCTCGGACGATCGCAACGCGTTCAGCGAAGAGCAGGCCGAGAAGCTCAACGACGCGTTTCTCGAATCGATCTTCGACTATCAGCGCACCTGGTATCGGGCCGGCTTCAAAGAGCGGATTCGCAACATTCTCAAGAGCCGGCAGATCGGCGCGACCTGGTACTTCGCGCGCGAGGCGCTGCTGGACGCGTTGAACACCGGCCGCAACCAGATTTTTCTGTCGGCCAGTAAGGCGCAGGCGCACGTGTTCCGGCAGTACATCGTCCAGTTCGCGAAGGATGCAGTCGGCGTCGAGCTGAAGGGCGACCCGATCGTGCTGCCGAACGGCGCGACGCTGTACTTCCTCGGCACGAATGCGCGCACGGCGCAGAGCTATCACGGCAACCTGTATTTCGACGAGTACTTCTGGGTGCCGCGCTTCCAGGACCTGCGCAAGGTCGCGTCGGGCATGGCGATTCACAATCACTGGCGGCAGACGTATTTCTCGACGCCGTCGAGCCTCGCGCACGAAGCCTATCCATTCTGGACCGGGAAGCTGTTCAACCGCGGCAGGTCCAAGGATCAACAGGTATCGATCGACGTGTCGCACGCGGCGCTAGTCGGGGGGCGGTCGTGCCCGGATGGTCAATGGCGCCAGATCGTGACCGTCGAGGACGCCGTGCGCGGCGGCTGCAACAGTGGAGCGCGGCCGCTGTTCAACCTGGACCGCCTGCGTCTCGAATACAGCGCGGAAGAATTCTCGAACCTGCTGCTGTGCCAGTTCATTGACGATTCGCTGTCGGTCTTCCCTCTCGCGACGTTGCAGACGTGCATGGTCGACACGTGGGAGGTGTGGGACGACTTCAAGCCGCTGTACCTGCGTCCGTTCGGCGGCGAAGAGGTGTGGATCGGTTACGACCCATCGCACACGGGCGACAGTGCCGGATGCGTGGTCTTGGCGCCGCCGAAGTATCCCGGCGGGAAATTCCGCGTGCTCGAGCGGTTCCAGTGGCACGGCCTCGACTTCGAAGCGCAGGCCGCGCAGATCGAGGCATTGACCAGGCGCTACCGCGTGACCTACATCGGCATCGACACGACCGGGATCGGGCAGGGCGTCTACCAGCTCGTCACGAAGTTTTTCCCGGCCGCGACGCCATTCCACTACTCGGTCGAGATCAAGACCGCGCTCGTGATGAAGGCGCAGAACGTGATCCGCAAGGGCCGGCTCGAGTTCGACACGGGCTGGAAGGATCTCGCCGCGTCGTTCATGGCGATCAAGAAAACCATCACGCCCAGCGGCCTGCAGGTCACGTACAAGGCGAGCAGCTCGGAAGAGGCGAGCCATGGCGACCTGGCCTGGGCCTGCATGCACGCGCTCGCGAACGAACCGCTCGAGGGCGCGACGAGCACCAATACCGGATTCATGGAGATTTTTGATGTCACGTAAGTATCGACGCGGCGCCGGGCGCCGCACGCACGACCGAGCTGAGCTGGCGGCCGACTCGACGTCGGCGCCAGCGCCGTGCGCGGAAGTTTTCTCGTTCGGCGATCCGGTCGAGGTGATGGATCGGCGCGAGCTGCTCGAGTATGTTGAATGCATGCGGATGGGGAACTGGTACGAACCGCCGCTGCCGCTCGACGGGCTTGCCCGCTCGTTCCGGGCCGCTCCACACCACAGCTCGGCCATCTACGTGAAGCGCAACATCCTGGTGCAGTCGTATGTTGAGCATCGGCTACTGTCGCGAGCGGACTTCAGCCGGTTCGTGCTCGAGTACCTGGTCTTTGCGAACAGCTACCTCGAGCTGCGCACGAACCGGCTCGGCACGCCGATGGCGCTGAAGTCGTCACTCGCGAAATACACGCGGGTCGGCGTCGAACCGGATCAGTACTGGTTCGTGACGAATGTGCGCGAGCCGTATGCGTTCCCGAAGGGGGCCGTCTATCACCTGTTCGAGCCGGACCTGAACCAAGAGATTTATGGGCTGCCAGAATATCTGTCGGCGCTGAACTCGACCTGGTTGAACGAGAGCGCCACGCTGTTCCGCCGGCGCTACTACAAGAACGGCAGTCACGCGGGCTTCATCCTGTACATGACGGACGCGGCCGAGCGGCAGGAGGACGTCGACAATCTGCGTTCGGCGCTGAAGAACGCGAAGGGGCCGGGCAACTTCCGGAACCTGTTCATGTACGCGCCGAAGGGGAAGAAGGACGGCATTCAGCTCCTGCCGATCGGCGAGGTCGCGGCGAAGGACGAGTTCTGGAACATCAAGAAGGTGACGGTCGAGGATCAGCTCGCGGCGCACCGTGTGCCGCCGCAACTGATGGGGATCATCCCGTCGAACGCCGGCGGGTTCGGTGACGTGGAGAAGGCGGCCGGGGTGTTCAACGGTCTCGAGATCGATCCGTTGAAGGCGCGGCTCCGGGAGGTGAATGATTGGCTCGGGGTCGAGGTCGTGCGGTTCAGGGACTTCGAGATGCCGAAGGGCTGACGCCCGAGCGCACACCTGGCAAAGCAAAGCCGCCGGGCACTTCGGTGCCGGCGGCTTTTTTGCGTCTGGCGCCCTTGCACGGGCGCGGCGGAATAGGGCGCCTCAGAGCGGCCGACGGGCTGGCTGTCCCCGCAGCCCGGCCGGGCATGCAGCAGGGCCGTGGCGGGCCGTCTGACGCGCGTGCGGGCCATCCTCTGGGGCCGGACCCCTGCCCGAATGATGGCGATCTCGACCCGGCGCGCGCAGTTGTGACCCCGCCCCACCTGCTCCCAAAAATGAACGCCTTTTATGCACTCATGCGTCCGACGCTGGCGGCCGCCTGGCGCGGGCCGCGCGGCGATCGGCGGGCCGCTTCTTCTACGCACTTTTATGCGTTCGGGTTATGCAGTCTCGGCATTTCGCGATCTCGGGCCTCCCGCTCCGGCGACCAATTAGACGAGACTCGGAATCACGTGACAGCCACACGTGGCGCGGTGGCCGCGCCGTGCGATCGATATGCCGTCGTCCGTCATCGATGGGGCACCACCCTCGATGACGCTGGGCGATACCTCAGGATGCTGTGGGCACGACACGCGATCGCCCTTGAGCGCGACGAAGCGGCCTCGAAACGCATCGTTGTGGTGCCCGTCTCGATCTTGCAGCCGTAGTCGATGTCGTCGCCGACGCGAATTAGGTTCATCATTTAATTCACTCGATATTGACATGGCATAAGTGATCCAGATCCGTTGGTGGCTGTCCTGCACGTTTTTCCCGACGTCGCCTTTCTCCCAGCCGCTGGCCACGTTGCACAAGTCCGGTAACGTTCTTCACGAGCGTCCGGTCTCTGTTGTGGATTCAGCCTCGCGTAGCAGATGCGCCGCCTCTTGTGTAGCCTCGTGCATGGCCGCCTCATCGGTGCCCGGCGCGCCGGCAAGTGTCAGCGCTACCCCAGCGTGAATTTCGGGATAGCTATGCGTGAATATATCCAGCGTGTTCACGTCTTTCTTGTCCAGGCCCGCTTCGTCAC
>NZ_JBNCAB010000050.1:0-54183 GCF_049805555.1 Burkholderia sp. DN3021
GCGTCGATGAGCCGCCGTGGCAACTGTTACGACAACGCCCCGATCGAATCCTTCTGGGGAACGCTGAAGAATGAACTGATCTATCATCAACGTTTCGCCACACGTGAGCAGGCACGCCTGGCGATCAGCGAATACATCGAAATCTTCTACAACCGGCAGCGCACGCAGGCGCGTCTGAACTACCAATCGCCTGTCGCGTTCACGCAGCGTTTCTATCTGAATCAGATCGCTGCTTAACCCGTTGGCCTCCACGAATTCCGTCTGACCTCAGTCATTGCAGGTTCACGTAGAGGCCGCCGTCGACGAGAAGTGCCGCGCCGTTGACGTAGCGCGCCAGGTCCGACGCAAGGAACACCACGCAGTCCGCGACGTCGTCGGGTTCGCCGAGGCGGCCGAGCGGAATCCGCCGCTCGAAGTACTCGGCCTTGCCGGGCGCCGCGAGATCCGCTTCGTTGATCTCGGTGCGGATCGTGCCCGGCAGCACGGAATTGCAGCGGATCCGGTGCGGGCCGAGCGCGACCGCGCACGACTGCATCAGCGCGTGCACGCCGGCCTTCGTCGGCGTGTAGTGCGTCTGCATGCCGCCGCCGACGAGCGCGCTGATCGAACTCGTCGCGACGATCGCGCCGCCGTCGCCCTGCGCGGCCATTCGGCGCGCGACCGCCTGGGTCACGTGGAACGCGCCGTGCAGGTTGACCTCCATCGTGCGTCGCAGCAGGTCGGCGGGCAGATCGAGGAACGCGTGGAACGGACAGATCCCCGCATTGCTCGCCAGCACGTCGATCCGGCCGAACGCGTCGACGGCCCGCTCGACCAGTTCGTCCGCGGTGTCCGGCCGCGCGATGTCGCCCGGCACGGCGAGCGCGCGCCGGCCGGTCGCGCCGATCTCGTCGACCAGCGCGTCGAGCGCGTGATCCGACTGCGCCGGCAGCAACGGGTTGGCCCAGTAATTGACGACGACGTCGGCGCCATGCCGCGCGCACGCGAGCGCGATCGCCCGGCCGATGCCGCGCGAGCCGCCGGTGACGATAACGACCTTGTTCTCGAGCAGTTGCATCGCGGCGGCTCAGTGCGTGTAGGGCCGTTCGGTGCGCACGGCCGGATTGAGCCGCACGCCGAAGCCGGGCGTATCCGGCACCTTCATCCGCCCGCCCGTCGGCACCGGTTCGTCGAGCAGCAGCGGATCGAACATCGGCACGACGCGATCCGCCTGCGGCGCCATCATCAGGAATTCCGCGAACGGGCTGTTGTGCCGCGTCGTCACGAAGTGATAGCTGTAGACCGACGAGCCGTGCGGCACGACGAGCACGCCGTGTGCGTCGGCGAGCGCCGAAATGCGGACGAGTTCGGTCAGGCCGCCGCACCAGCCGACGTCGGGCTGGATGATGTCGCAGCAGCCCATCTCGAGCAGCATCCGGAAGCCCCAGCGGGTCGCCTCGTGCTCGCCCGTCGTCACGAGCAGATCGGGCGGCGCCGCACGGCGCAACTGCGCGTAGCCCCAGTAGTCGTCGGGCGGCAGGCACTCCTCGATCCACTTGAGCCCGTAAGCGCGCGCCTCGTGCGCGAGCCGGGTGGCGTAGCGCACGTCGAGGCTCATCCAGCAGTCGAGCATCAGCCAGAAATCCGCGCCGACGCGATCGCGCATCGTCGCCAGCGCGTCGAGGTTGCGGCGCAGGCCCTCGTCGCCCTCCGCCGGGCCATGATGCAGCGGCAGCTTGCCGCCGACGAACCCCATCTCCTTCGCGAGATCCGGCCGCGCCCCCGTCGCATAGAACTGCAGTTCGTCGCGCACCTTGCCGCCGAGCAACTGGTGCACCGGCTCGCCGCGCACCTTGCCGAGCAGGTCCCACAACGCGAGATCGACGCCGGAGATCGCGTTCAGCACCACGCCCTTGCGCCCGTAATAGAGCGTCGCGTAGAACATCTGATCCCACATCTTCTCGATGTCGGTCACGCGCTGCCCTTCGATGAAGCGCGCCAGATGGCGCTCGACGACGAACGCGCCGATCTCGCCGCCCGTCGTCACCGCGAAACCGACCGTGCCGTCGCTCGCCTCGATCTCGATCACGAGCGTGCCGAGCACGTTGATGCCGAACGACTGCCGGCTCTGCCGGTATTCGGGGTAACGCGCCATCGGCGTCGCGATGTGATCGTCGATCCAGTGGTCCGCGCCCTGGTCGTGGTAGTCGGCGCCGCCGCCGCGTACCGTCAGCGCGCGGATGTGTCGTATCGTGGGCATGCTCATCGGGACGTTCCTCGATCGGAAAGAAGAAAATGCGCGCGTGTCAGCGCGCCCAGCGCAGCACGAGCGCGTCGAGCCGCCGCGCGATCTCGACGAGGCCCGCGCGCGTCTCCGGGTGCAGCGGCATCAGCGGGCGCCGTGGCGCGTCCGACGCGATCACGCCGCCCTCCTTCATCAGCGCCTTGCAGGCGAGCAGCCCGGCCTGCCGGTTTTCATAGTTGATGAGCGGCAGCCACTTCTCGTAGCCGGCCACCGCCTCGTCGCGCCGGCCCGCGCGATAAGCGGCCAGAATCGGCTGCAGCCCGTCCGGGTAGCCGCCGCCGAGGATGCTGCCGGTTGCGCCCGCGTCGAGATCGGCGAGCAGCGTGATCGCCTCCTCGCCGTCCCACGGCCCCTCGATCGCGTCGCCGCCGAGCGCGATCAGCTCGCGCAGCTTCGCCGCCGACTGCGGCACCTCGATCTTGAAATAACGCAGGTTCGGAATCGTGCGCGCGAGCCGCGCGAGGAACGCCGCCGATACCTGCGTGCCGCTCATCGGCGCGTCCTGATACATGATCGGAATGTCGATCGCATCGGAGACCTCCGAGAAGAACGCGCCGATCGCCGCCTCGCCGCAGCGAATCGTCGCGCCGTGATACGGCGGCATGATCATCACCATCGCCGCGCCGGCCGCCTGTGCGGCCCGGCTGCGTGCCGCGCAGATCACCGGATTGAAATGGGTCGTCGTCACGATCACGGGCACCCGGCCCGCGACGCGCTCGAGGATCATCCCGGTGAGCCGTTCGCGCTCGTCGTCGGACAGCGAGAACTGCTCCGAGTAGTTCGCGAGGATGCACAGCCCGTCCGCGCCCGCGTCGATGATGAAGTCGACGCAACGCATCTGCCCTTCCAGATCCAGTTCGCCCGATTCGGTGAAAATGGTCGGCGCGACGGAAAACGCGCCCGTATAGCGGCGAGCTGCCTGCGTGTCGTGAATCATCTTGTCGGCCTCATTTCATTTAGGATTGCAAAAATGATGGAATACGATTCCGCACATCGTCACGAGTCGGTCAGACCCGGCCGTACCGGCCGCGCAGCCCGTCCGTCACGCCGCACAGAATCGCGTGCAGCTTGGTTCGCTTGTCGCGCGCATGCAGCAGGATGAACGCGACGTGCTTCAGCGTGATCAGGTTGATCAGCAGCATGGCCGGATAGCGGCGCCAGTAGTCGCGTGCGACCAGGATGCAGTTGCGGGCGGCGTAGTAATGGCGCAGCGCGCTCTGATCGAAGATCTCGACGCGCGGCCAGTGCTGCCGGGCCGACGGACTGCCGAGCTCGTGCGGCAGCGACACGTCCGCATTCACGCACACCGGCACGCCGTTCGCCTGCGCGCGCATGCAGTACTCGGCGTCGACATGATCGATGAAGAAATCCTCGCGAAACCGGCCGAGCGCGCGATACGCGTCGAGCGAGATCGCGGTGCCGGACGAGATGATCACCGAGCACGGCAGCAAGCCGCGCGCGCCGTCGCCGATCGGCGTGATCCGCGCAGACCAGCGGCGCACGGTGAAGAGCGGCAGGTTGCGCCGGAAGTTGCGGTTGAAGATGCGCGGCCCGACCAGGAAGCGCGTATCGCCGACCGTCGCGCACCCCGTGAGCATCCGCTCGAAGTAATCGGCGGGCACGGTCGAATCCTGGTCGAAGATGAAGAACACGTCGCAGCCGCGGCGAATGAGAAACTCCACACCGGCGTTGAACGCGCCGGCGATCCCGCCGCGATTGTGGTTCGCGACCACGTCGACGCCGTGCGCGGCGAGCCGCGCGTGCAGCTCGCGATCGACGACGGGCGAGTTGTCGACCGCGACGACGGCCGGACTGTGCGCGGGCAGGCCCAGCAGATGGTCGATCTGCGCCGCGGACGGCTTGTACAGCGTGACCAGCGTGCCATGTTTCATGACGGCACCTCGTAACGAAAGCGTGGCGATGCGCCGCACCGGCAGGCGGGCGGCCCGTCCTCCTTTGCCTTGCGTCTCGTCGGCGCGGTCTCGCCGGGCGCGCGTGCGCCGCGGACCGCCCGTTATTTCGCGTACAGCTTGACGACGCTCGCCGCCACGACGCGCGTGATTTCCTCCATCCGCCAGCGGATGTGCGTGTCGGTCAACGCGACGCATCGTTCGGTGTCCCGCGCGGCGAGCGCGTCGAGGATTTCCAGATGCTCGGTGAAGGCCGCGTCGCGCCGCTGGTCGACGTCGACCCATCGCACGTAGTGAATCCGCGCGTTGATTCCCTGCAGTACGCGCCCGATCTCCGCATTGCCCGACAGCGCGGCAAGCTCCAGGTGAAACAGTTCGTCCTTCACGACGAGCTCCGACGACGGCATCCGCGGCGCGCTCTTCATCACCTGCCGCCAGAAGCGGCGCAGTGTCTTGATGTCGTTGTCGGACGCCCGCTCGCACGCGAGCATCACCGCGGTCGACTCGATCGAACGCCTCAGCTCAAAGAGATCGAACACGTCTTTCCCTTCCAGTTGGCGGATGAAGAATCCGCGATTCGGCACGAAGACCAGCAGGTTCTCTGCGACGAGCCGGTTCAGCGCCTCCCGGATCGGCGTGCGGCTGACGTCGAACCGTTCCGCCAGTTCAAGCTCGTTGACCCGCTCGCCCGGCCGGATCGTATACAGCACGGCCATCTGCTTCAGCTGCTCGTAAATCTCGTTGACCGTGAGGCCCGCGCGCCTGGGCGCCAGCGCCTCGCGGCCGCCAAGCACGGAATTCGCTACCATCTCGCCTCCTCCTTCGTCTGTCGGCGACCGTCATTATCGGCCATGGACCGGCCTGCGGACGCCTCTCTTGCTGCTACCGTCATTGCATCAGCAGGCGTCCGAAGCCCGGCACCGGATCGTCGACGCCGGCGAGCCGCAGCGCATGCCACGCGAGCGCGTGATTGCTCGACAACACAGGCTTGCCGACGCGCGCCTCGATCTCCGCGAGCGCGTCGACGAGCCGAAGGCTCGTGCACGACACGAACACTGCGTCCACCGCCGGATCGGCGGCCAGCGCGAGCACCGCGCGCTCGATGGATGCGCGGTCGATCCGCGCCACCTCGTTGTCGTCGCGGTGCTCGAACGAACCCGCCCGCACGACGTCGACGCCGCGCGCGCGCAGGTAGGCCGCCATCGCTTCGTTGATCGAGCGCTCGTACGGCGTGAGGAGCGCGACGCCGCGCGCACCCAGCGCGCCGAGCGCAACCCGCGCCGCGGTGATCGGCGTCGTGCACGCGACGCCCGGCCGCGCCTCGCGGATTCGCTCGAACACGCGCTCCTCGCCGAGCACCATCGACGCGGACGTGCAGCCGAACGCAACCACGTCGAGGCGCTCGCCGGGGCGGATCAGCTCGACGGCCGCCGCGATCCCGCCGTCCATCCGCGCGAGCGTCTCCGCGGTGATGTCGGCGGAGTTCGCGATCCGGCTCTCGTAGAACGCGACGCCGTCGAGCGCGAGCACGCGCCGCCATTCGTATTCGATCGTATGGTCGGTCGCGAGCACGACGAGCCCGATCGCCGCGCGGCGCGCGATGCCCGCATCGAGCGAGAAGCCGAAGCGCGCGTACGAACCGGCGCCGTGCTGCACAGGGGTCGAAAGAAGTTCGCTCACTGGAGTGTCATCCCGGTAATGTCGATGTCGGGCTGCCGGCCGTGGATCAGGTCGGCGACGATCTTCGCGGTACCGCACGACATCGTCCAGCCCATGTGGCCGTGCCCGGTGTTGAGAAACAGGTTGCGATGCCGGGTCGCGCCGATGATCGGCGTGCCTTCCGGCGTCATCGGCCGCAATCCGGCCCAGTACGACGGTTTCGTATAGTCGGCGCCGTTCGGAAACAGCGCCTTCGCGGTCGCCAGCATGTGCGCGAAGTCAGCCGGCGTGTGGGTCGTGTCGTAGCCGCCGAATTCGGCCGTCGCGGTCAGGCGCAGCCGCTCGCCGAACCGCGCCCACGCGACGAGCTGGTTTTCCTCGACGCCGCCGAGCGTCGGCGGCTCGTGGCGCGCGTCGATCGGCAGCGTGACCGAATAGCCTTTCACCGGATAGATCGGCAACCGGTAGCCGAGCCGGCGCGCGACGAACGGCGAGTACGCGCCGAGCGCGAGCACGTAGCGGTCGCCGCTCACGCGGCCCTGCGACGTCTGCACGTAGTCCACCGCACCGGCGTTCGCGCGCATGCCGTCGATCGTCGCGCCGAAGCGGAACTCGACGCCGAGCGCGCGGCAGCGTTCGGCGAGCGCGCGGGTAAACAGATGCGCGTCGCCGCTCTCGTCGGACGGGCAGTAGATCGCGCCCGCGATCTCGCCCGCCGCGCCGGCGAGCGCGGGCTCGCGCTCGATCACCGCGCGCGGGTCGAGCGTCTCGAGCGGCAGGCCGTTGTCGGACAGGATCCGCATGTTCGCGACGCCGCGCTCGAACGACGCGGGATCCCGGTACAGGTACAGCAGCCCGCCGCTGATCCGGTCGTACGCGAGCCCCTCGTCGCGGGTCGCGGACTGGAGCTGCTGCTGCGCGTAGCGGCACAGCCGCACCTTGATCGACGTGTTCCGGCGCGACCGCTCCGCCGTGCAGTTCTGCAGGAACTGCCGGCACCACGCCCACATCCGCCAGTCCGGCGACCACTTGAGGCGCAGCGCCTGCCCGTCCGAGAACAGCGACTTGAGCAGGATCTTCGGCGCGCGCGGCGACGCCCACGTATAGGAATGCCCGGGCGCGATCAGCCCCGCGTTCGCGAAGCTCGTCTCGAGCGCGACGCCGTCGCGCCGGTCGACCACCACCACCTCGTCGCCCGCCTTCGCGAGAAAGTATGCGGTCGTCACACCGACGATGCCGCCTCCGAGCACGACCGTCCTCATCGCTCGCCTCCGCTAGAACGCGGCGATCGCCGCGATTTCAACCGTGTACTCGGGAAACGCGAGCGCCGACTCCACGCACGCACGCGCCGGCGCGTCGCCCTGCGGCACCCATGCGTCCCAGACCCGGTTCATGTCGGCAAAGCTCCGGTGATCGGCAAGCCAGATGTTCGCGGACACGATCCGGCGCTTGTCGAGCCCCGCGCCGTCGAGCAGCCGGTCGATCTTGTCGAGAATCTGGCGGGTCTGGCCGGCGACGTCGAGTGCGGTGTCGTCGGCAACCTGTCCGGCAATGAACGCGAAGCCGCCCGCAACCACGAGCTGGCTCATCCGTTCGCCTGCGCCATATCGCTTGATCTCCATCGCACCGCCTCCGTTTCCGTGTCGAGTGGGTTGAATTCTAAGCATCCATATTCACAACTGTATACACTTTTTTCAAAAAGATTCGATGCCGCGCCAATCTGGCGCAGATGCCCGACGCTGGTGTTTACCGTCGCTGAGTTTGTGCATTTAACGCTTTAAAACAAGGCATTTTCTTACACACATCGGTGCATTTGACGGACTTCTCCACATCCGTTCAAAAAGTGTTTGCCAACGATTTTTGTTCTGTGATTCTGTCGACACTTCTGTATTTCAAACGCAATTCAACACGCATTCAGGAGAACAAAAATGAAGCTGGGTTGCTGGAGTCTCGGGATCTGCGTCGCGCTCGGCGCGTGGGCGACATTTCCTGCGCGCGCCGACGTCAGCGTCGGCGCCGTGTTGCCGCTGACAGGCGCAAGCGCGTCGATCGGCGAGGACCAGCGGCGCGGGATCGAGCTCGCGGTCGCGAAGATCAACGCGCAAGGCGGCGTGCTCGGGCAGAAGCTGCAGGTGCGGATCGAGGATTCGGGCGGCACGGCGAACACGGCGCTCGACGCCGCGCGCAAGCTGGCGACGGTCGAGCGCGTGCCGCTCGTGCTCGGCGAATTTTCTTCGTCGGTGACGATTCCGGTCGGGCAGTTCCTCGTGCGTCAGGGCGACGTGCACATCAACATCGGTTCGTCGAGCCAGCAGGTCCGCAAGATCGGCGCGGGCTCGTTCAGCGCAATCGGGCTCGACGACCTGTCCGCGCGCTTCGCCGCGCAGGATGTGTACGACCGCAAACTGCGGCGCGTCGCGCTGATCGCGCCGAACAACGGCTACGGCCAGGGCATCGCGGCCGAGTTCAGGAAGCGCTTCGAGGCGCTCGGCGGCACGATAGTCTCGACGGTGCTCTACACCGAGGGCCAGTCGACCTACCGGCGCGAGCTGGAGCAGGCATCGCGCGCACAGCCCGACGGCTACGTATACAGCGCGTACGGACAGGAAGCCGCGACGCTGAACCGGCAGGCGTTCGAGATGCGCCTCAACCAGCGGCCGTGGTACGGGATCTACCTGACGATGTGCACGAGCGACACGCCCGCCCAGATCGCGCAGGGGCAGATCGGCCTGGAGGTCGCGGCGCTCGGCACAAGTGCCGACGCGTACGCGGCCGACTATCGAGCCGCCTACCACGAGGCGCCGCGCTCGGCGTTCGGCAGCTACGCGTACGACGCGACGATGCTGTCCGCCGCCGCGATCAATCGCGCCCAATCGGCCGATCCGGCGAAGGTGCGCGCGGCGCTCGCGGCCAGCCAGCCTTATACGGGCGTGACCGGCACGATCGCCTTCGACGCCGACGGCCAGCGCACGGTGCAGCCGTACGAGAAGGTCGTGTACCGGCAATCCGTCGTCGCGCGCTAGCCACCGGGAGCAACGCGATGCTGCAATTCCTGATCGATGTCCTGATGCGCACGTCCGACCTGCTGCTCGTGTCGGTCGGCCTGTCGACGCTGTATTCGCTGATTCGCTTCCCGAACATCGCGCACGTCCAGTACGCGATGATCGGTGCGTTCGCGACCCTCGGGTTCGAGCGCGCGGGCCTGCCGTTCGCGCTCGCGACCGCCGTATCGTGCGTGCTGGTCGGCCTTGCCGCGACGCTGCTGAACCTGTTCGTGTTCACGCGGCTGCTGCGCTCGGGCAGCGCGGTCGCGATGATCGGTTCGCTCGCCGTGTCGCTGCTCGCCGTCGCGCTGATGCTCGGCGCCGCCGGCTCGCGGCCGCTGCAGTATGCGCAGGCGGTGCGTCCGCCGCTGATGGTCGGCGGCGTCGCGATGTCGTCCGCGCAGGCGGGCTCGATCGCGTGCGGCGCCGTCGCGCTCGCCGTGTTCGCGCTGCTGCTGTACCGCACCCGCCTCGGCCGCGCGATGCGCGCGCTCGCGTCGAATCGCGCGCTCGCGCTCGCAACGGGCATCGACGCGCAGCGCGTGACCAACGTGATCACGTTCGCAAGCGGTGTGCTCGCGGCGCTCGGCGGCACGATGCTCGGCGCGACCGAAAGCGTGCACGTCAACCTCGGCTACGGGCTGCTGATCCCGGTGTTTTCCGCCGCCATCCTCGGCGGCCTCGGCAATCCGCTCGGCGCGGCGGCCGGCGCGCTCCTGATCGCGTTCGCCGAAACGACCGCGCTCGACGTCGACTTCGGCGGGCTGGTCGGCCGGCCGCTCGCGTTCTTTCCGGTCGAATACGTCGGCGCGGTGTCGTTCGCGATCCTGCTCGTCGTACTCGTGTTCCGGCCATACGGAATCTTCGACAGGGAGGTGCGCCGTGTCTAGTTTCATCGTCCATCTGCTGACCGTCGCGTGCCTGTACGCGACGATGGCGCTCGGCCTGAACCTGCAGGCCGGTTACGCGGGGCTCGTCAATTTCGGCTTCGTCGCGTTCGCGGGGCTCGGCGCCTACGCCGCCGGCATCGCGTCGCAGCTCGGCTGGCCGCTGCCGGCCGCGCTCGCGCTCGCGGCCGGCGCGGCGAGCGTGCTGGCCGTCGCGATCGCGCGGCTGGGCCGCCATCTGTGGGCCGCCAACTGGGGCATCGCCACCCACCCGAACGCCCACTAACATACCACCGTCGCGTTGAACGAAGGCTGGCTTACCGGCGGCGCGCAAGGCATCGGCGGCATCTCGCCGCTCTTTCCCGGGCTGCGCGCGCCGTGGGCCGACCTCGCGTTCCTCGCCGTCGCGGCCGGCGGCCTCGCCGTCGCATACGCCGCATGCCGGCTGCTGACCACCGGCCGCTTCGGCCGCGCGCTGAAGGTGATGCGCGAAGAGCCCGCGCTCGCCGTCTGCTTCGGCTACGACCCGGTTGCGCTGAAGACCCGGGCGAGCGTCGCGGGGGCGCTGCCCGCGGCGTTCGCGGGCGCGCTCCTCACCTGGTACATCAGCTACGTCGGCCCGGACACGATGGTGGCATCCGAAACCTTCGCGCTGTGGACCATCGTCATGGTCGGCGGGCTCGGCAGCCACGCGGGCGTGCTGGCCGGCGCACTCATCGTGCAGGCGGTCTACGCGGTCGCGCCGTTTCTGAAGGACTGGCTCGGCGTCGGCAGCGACCTCGCGGGCGCGGTGCGCCTCGGCCTCGTCGGCCTGATGCTGCTCGCATGCGTGCTGTGGCGCCCGCGCGGCCTTGTGCCGGAACGACTGGAGGTTCACCCATGAGCGCCCTGCTCGACCTTGAAGGCGTCACGATACGCTACGGCGACAACACCGTGCTGTCCGGCCTCACGCTGTCCGTCGGCGACGGCGAGATCGTCGGGCTGCTCGGTCCGAACGGCTCGGGCAAGAGCACGGCGCTCAATGCGATCACGGGCTTCGCTCCCGTCGCGGCCGGCGCGATCCGCTTCGCCGGGCGCCGCATCGACACGCTTGCGCCGCACCGGATCGCGCGGCTCGGCATCCGCCGGACGTTCCAGTTGCCGTCGATGCCCGCGCGCATGTCGGTGCTGGAGCTGGCGATGGCCGCGTCGTCGGCCCGTCACGGGCCTGTCGCCGCGTTGCTGCGCAGTCGTGCGACGCGCGCGCTGGAAGCCGAAACCCGCGCACGCGCTACCGCGCTGCTCGAAGAGCTGAAGCTCGCGCACGTCGCGCAGCTCGGCGCCGCGGCAATTTCGGGCGGCCAGAAGAAACTGCTCGGCATCGCGTGCGCGATGATGACCGAGCCGAAGCTGCTGCTGCTCGACGAACCGACCGCGGGCGTTCACCCCAACCTGCGCGGCGAGCTGGTCACCGAACTGCGCCGCATCTGCGGACAGGGCGTCACGCTCGTCGTGATCGAGCACGACATGCACTTCATCCGCGAGCTGTGCGACCGCTGCATCGTGCTCGATCGCGGCGCCGCGATCGCCGACTGCCGTCCCGCCGAACTCGAGAGCAACCGGCGCGTGCTCGATGCCTACCTGGGCCGCGCGCATGCGCGCCGTCCGCTGGGGGTGTCATGATCGACGTCCGCGATCTGATCGCCGGCTACACGCCCGACATCGACATCCTGCACGGGGTATCGCTCTCCGTCGGGCCCGTCGACATCGTCACGATCCTCGGCCCGAACGGCTGCGGCAAGTCGACGCTCCTCAAGGCCATCGCCGGCTTCGTGCTGCCGCGCGCCGGCGCGGTCACGATGCACGGCCGCGACATCGCACGCGTGCCGGTATACCGCAAGATCCGCGAGTACGACATCGGCTTCGTTCCGCAGACCGACAACGTGTTCGGCGCGCTGACGGTTCGCGAGAACCTGATGCTCGGCGGCCACGCGATGTCCGCGTTCCCGCGCGAAGCGCGGATCGAGGAGCTGTGCGAGCAATACCCGGTGCTGCGGCGCCGCTACCGGTCGCCCGCGGGCGCACTGTCGGGCGGCGAGCGGCAGATCGTGTCGCTCGCACGCGCGCTGATGCCGCGCCCCGTGCTGCTGCTGCTCGACGAGCCGTCGGCCGGCATGTCGCCGAAGATGGTCGACGAGGTGTTCGACGCGATCGTCAGGATGCGCGACACCGAGCACATCGCAGTGTTGATGGTCGAGCAGAACGCGCTCGAGGCGCTGCGCATCGCCGATCGCGGCGTGGTGCTGACGATGGGCCGCGTTGCGCTGACGGGCACGTCGGCCGAACTGCTCGACAGCGACGAGATGCGGCGTCTCTATCTCGGCGGGCGCGCGGCATGAGCACGAACGCCGCCCCCGCTGCCGGCGCGAGCGGCACGACCGCCACACGGCCCGCGCGCGTGATGATCGCGCTCGCCTGCGGCTTCGTGATGGCGATGCTCGACGTGACCATCGTGAACGTCGCGCTGAAGGCGATGCAGGCGAGTCTCGACATGTCGCTGACGGCACTCGTCTGGGTGGTCGATGCCTATACGCTCAGCTTCGCCGCGCTGCTGCTGTTCGGCGGCGCGCTCGCGAACCGTTACGGGCCGCGTACGATCTATGTCGCCGGGCTCGCGCTGTTCGTCGCCGCGTCGGTGCTGTGCGCGGCCGCGCAGACGAGCGGCATGCTGGTCGCCGCGCGGCTGCTGCAGGGCGTCGGTGCCGCGCTCTTCATGCCGAGCTCGCTCAGCCTGCTCACGCTGGCGTTTCCGGCCGGGCCGCTGCGCACGCGGATGATCGGCATCTGGGGCGCACTGGTATCGGCGGCGATGGCGATCGGGCCGTGCGTCGGCGGCGTGCTCGTCGACGCGATCGGCTGGCGCGGAATCTTCTGGGTCAACCTGCCCGTCGGCCTGGCCGGACTGTGGCTCACGCGCCGCCATGTCGGGCATTCGCCGCGCCATCCCGGCCCGCTGAACACGTTCGGCCATCTGCTCGGCGTGCTCGCGCTCGCGGCGCTCAGCTATACGCTGATCGAGGGGCCGGGCGCCGGCTGGCGCTCGCCCGCCATCGTCGCCGGCGCGGCCGCGACGCTCGCTGCCGGCACCGCATTCGTGTGGCGCGAACGTCGCGCCCGCCACCGGATCCTGTCGCCCGCGCTGCTGCGCAACCCGCGCTTCGTCGCGGGCGGCCTGCTCGGGCTCGCGATCAATTTCGGCATCCTCGCGGAAATCTTCCTGCTGAGCCTTTACCTGCAGCAGACGCGCGGCGCGAGCGCGCTGCGCGCCGGCTTCGAGCTGTTTCCGCTGATGGCGATGTTCGGCATCGGCAACCTCGCGTCCGCCCGCGTGAGCGCGCGGCTGGGCCCGCGCGGCACGCTGCTCGCGGGCCTCGCGCTCGCCACGCTCGGCAGCGCCGCGCTGATCGGCATCGAGGCGCTGCCCTACACGGCGCTCGCGATCGCGGTCGGCATCGCGAACTTCGGCGCGGGCCAGGCGATCCCCGCGATGAATCTCGTCGTCATGCAGTCGGCCGGCCCCGCGGATGCGAATCTCGCCGCCGCATCGCTGAACGCGAGCCGGCAGATCGGCTCGCTGGTCGGCGTCGCGATCGCGTCGGTCGTGCTGCACGCGATCGCCGCCCCGGACCGCGCGACCGCCGCCGGTTTCGCGGTGATCGCGGCCGTCTACCTGGCCGGCTTCGCGATCGTGTTCCGGCGCATCGACCCGGGCTGACGCGCACGCGGGCCGCCCTTCTTCATCACAGCGAGGACATCATGCACACAGCGACTGGCCGTAAGGGACTGATTCTGGCGGGCGGATCCGGCACCCGGCTCCATCCGCTCACGCATTCGGTATCGAAGCAGCTGATGCCGGTGTACGACAAGCCGATGATCTACTACCCGCTCAGCACGATCATGCTGGCCGGCATCCGCGACGTCCTGATCATCTCGACGCCGCGCGATCTCGATGCGTTCCGGCAACTGCTCGGCGACGGCGAACAGTGGGGCATGAATTTCTCGTACGCGGTGCAGCCGAGCCCGGACGGGCTCGCGCAGGCGTTCGTGATCGGCGCGTCGTTCATCGGGCACGACGCGGCGACGCTCGTGCTCGGCGACAACATCTATCACGGTCCGGCGCTGTCGTCGCTGCTGCAGCGCGTCGCCGCGCGCACGACGGGCGCAACGGTGTTCGGCTATTACGTGCGCGACCCGGAGCGCTACGGCGTCGTATCGTTCGACGAGCACGGGCGGGCGATCGATCTCGAAGAGAAGCCTCGCGAACCGAAATCGCACTACGCGGTGACGGGTCTCTACTTCTACGACAACGACGTCGTCTCGCTCGCGAAGGAGGTGCGCCCGTCCGCGCGCGGCGAGCTGGAGATCACGGACCTGAACCGCGCCTATCTGGAGAACGGCAAGCTGAACGTCGAGATCCTCGGCCGCGGCTACGCGTGGCTCGACACCGGCACGCACGAGTCGCTGCTCGATGCGGCGAATTTCATCCAGGTGATGCAGGCGCGCCAGGGGCTGCAGATCGCGTGCCCCGAGGAGATCGCGTACCGGCTCGGCTGGATCGACTCGCAACGGCTCGAAGCGCTCGCGCATGCGCTGTCGAAAAGCGGGTATGGCCGTTACCTGCTCGACGTGCTGAACAAGGAGGTCGCCGCATGACGTCCGTCATCGAGACGACGCTGCCGGGTGTGCTGCTGATCGAACCGGCGAGCTTCGGCGACGCGCGCGGCTTCTTCGTCGAAAGCTATCGCGAGTCCTGGCTGCGCGATGCGGGCGTCGACGCGGGCTTCGTGCAGGACAACCACTCGCGCTCCCGGCGCGGCGTGCTGCGCGGCCTGCACTACCAGTTCCGGCATCCGCAGGGCAAGCTCGTGCGTGTGTCGCGCGGCGCCGTGTACGACGTCGCGGTCGACATCCGGCCCGGTTCGCCGCATCTCGGGCACTGGTTCGGCACCGTGCTCGACGACGTGTCGCATCGCCAGCTGTGGATTCCGCCGGGCTTCGCGCACGGCTTCTGCGTGCTGTCCGACGAGGCCGACTTCGCGTACAAGTGCACCGCGTACTACGATCCGTCGTCGGACGCGGGCGTGCTGTGGGACGACCCCGACATCGGCATCGAATGGCCCGCGCTCGACGTGCCGTTCGAGCTGTCCGACAAGGATCGCCGACAGCCGCGCCTGCGCGACCGTGCGCCGGCGTCGCCCGACCTTCACGGAGCCCTGCGATGACGATCGTCGTGACCGGCGCGCTCGGCCAGGTCGGCCGTGAACTCCTGCTGCGCGCGGGTACGCGCCCGGCGATCGGACTATCCCGCGCGCAGCTCGACATCACCGATCCGCGGGCCGTCCGCGATGCGCTCGCCACGCACCGCGCGACGCTCGTGATCAATGCGGCCGCGTGGACGGCCGTCGATCGCGCGGAAACCGAGCCCGACGCCGCATGGCGCGCCAATTGCGCCGGCCCGGCGACGCTCGCCGATGCGTGCGCCGCGGCCGGCATCCCGTTGCTGCACCTGTCGACCGACTACGTGTTCGACGGCCGCGCTCAAGGCGCGTACGACGAAGCGGCGGGCGTCGCGCCGCTCGGTGTCTACGGGCACACCAAATGGGCAGGCGAGGAAGCGGTCCGCCAGCGGCTGCCGGATGCGCACCTGATCCTCCGGATCGCGTGGGTGTTCGGCGCGCACGGCGGCAATTTCGTGCGCACGATGCTGCGGGTCGGCCGCGAGCGCGACGAACTCGCGGTCGTCGCCGACCAGTACGGCGGCCCGACGCACGCCGGCGCGGTCGCCGACGCGCTGCTTGCGATCGCGGATCGCCACCGCACGGGTATCACGACGCGCTGGGGCACCTACCACCTGTGCGGCACGCCCGTCACGACCTGGCACGGCTTCGCCGAGACGATCTTCGGGCAGGCACGGCGCGCCGGCCTCATCGATCGCATCCCGCTCGTGCGCCCGATCCGCACGGCCGCTTATCCGCTGCCGGCGCCGCGGCCGGTGAATTCCGCACTCGACTGCACCCGCATTCGCGAGCATTTCGGCATCGAGGCGCCGTGCTGGATCCCGGCGCTCGCCGACGTGCTCGATACCTGGAAACGAACCTCATGAGCCATCGACCGAAACATGTCCTCGTCACGGGCGGCGCCGGGTTTATCGGCGCCAACTTTGTCCACTACCTGCTCGCGACGGATCCGCAGGTCCGGATCATCAATCTCGACCTGCTCACCTACGCCGGCAGCCTCGACCATCTCGCGGGCTCGGAAGACACCGGCCGCCATCGGTTCGTGCTCGGCGACATCTGCGACCGGCCGCTCGTCGAGAGCCTGCTGCGCGATCACGCGATCGACACGATCGTCCACTTTGCCGCCGAGAGCCACGTCGACCGCTCGATCACCGGCCCGGGCGAATTCGTCCGCGCGAACGTCGTCGGCACCTGGACCCTCCTCGACGCGGCGCGCACGGTCTGGATGACGGGGCAGGACGCCGACGCGCACGCGCAGCGCCGCTTCCATCACATCGGCACCGACGAGGTGTACGGATCGCTCGCGCCGGACGATCCACCGTTCTCCGAAACCACGCCGTACGCGCCGAATTCGCCGTATTCCGCCAGCAAAGCCGGCTCCGACCATCTCGTGCGCGCGTACTTCCACACGTACGGGCTGCCGGTCACGACGACCCACTGCTCGAACAACTACGGCCCGCGCCAGCACGCCGAGAAGTTCATCCCGACGGTGATCCGCAGCTGCGTCAACGACCTACCCATTCCGCTCTACGGCGACGGCGCAAACGTCCGCGACTGGTTATACGTCGACGATCACTGCCGGGCGATCGATGCCGTGATCCGGCACGGCACGGTCGGCGAGACGTACAACGTCGGAGGATGCAACGAGTGGCGCAACGCCGACATCGTCGACCTGATCTGCTCGCTGCTGGACATGCGCCGGCCGCAGGGCGCGCCGCACGCGCGCCTCAAGCACTTCGTCGCCGATCGCCCCGGTCACGATCGCCGCTATGCGATCGACGCAGGCAAGCTCGAGCGCGAACTTCGATGGAAGCCGGCGGAAACCTTCGAGACGGGCATCCTGAAGACGCTCGACTGGTATCTGTAGGCATCCTGACGTCACTCGACATCCATCGCGTCCGTCATGCGGATCGGGGGCCGGCGCACGGTGTCGGGGGAGTCGGCGCCTCCAGGCATGCCTTTGTCGAGATGCACTCCGGCGTGTCGGCGTGCGCATAGGCGCGCGCGCCGAAGAAGGCGATCCCGGCCAGCATACAGCGCGGTAAGGTTGCCGATCCGTTCGGTTGGGTCCATGACGTCGCTTGAGCTATTTGCCCAAATAATTTTGCCTGGGTAAGCTGCCTGACGCGCGCCGCCAGGAGACATCGGCACGTACCCGGAACCCGCGGCGCGATCGACCTGGGAGGATTCGATCCGCCGTCCCGATGTGGCTGCAGACATCATGAAGCACGAATCAGGCGCCGTATCCGGCGCCATCCCGACACGCGACACGAGCGCAACGCCGCACTCCGTGCTCGAAGACATCTACGGGATGATAGTCGGCATGGCCTTTGTGGTTATCGGGCTCGTCCTGCTCAAGGCGGCCGGACTTGTCACCGGCGGGATCGCCGGCATTGCGCTGCTCGTCTCGTACCTCTGTCCATTATCGGTGGGGACGATCTTCACGCTGGTCAACCTGCCATTCTTCATCTTCGCGCACTTCGTGATGGGGCCACGTTTCGCCATCAAATCGACGATCGCGAGCTGCGGCATCACGTTCGCCCTCGCGGCGATGCCCCGGACCCTGAAAATTGCCTTCGTGAACCCGCTGTTCGCGGCATTGGTGGGCGGCACGCTGTGCGGCATGGGCATTCTTGCGCTCGCGCGGCACGGCGCGGGCGTCGGCGGCACCGGTGTCGTCACGTTGTGGCTGCAGCGCGTGCGAGGCATCAACGCCGGTATTACGCAAGTGTGTATCGACGCGATGATCCTGCTGACGTCCACGCTGGTCATTCAGGCCGATCGCGTCGGCTGGTCGGCGATCAGCGCCGTCGCCATGAGCGCGATGGTCGTCGCATGGCATCGCCCGGGCCGTTATACCGGTACCGCGCCCTGAGCGCCCGGTCGACATACCGGCACATCTCGTCCAGCCGCTATTGGCAGCCGTCATGCCGACGGACGCAAGGGCAGCCATTGAACATATCAAACGCAAGTCTCCGGTGCAGTTGATGCGCTCGCCGCGTTTCGCGAGACGCGGCCCGCCTTCGCGGCGCAGATCGCGAGCGTGTGGATGGATGTCGATACCGTCGATCTTTTCATCGAATCAATACTCATCGCCGATTATTCAAATTCCAACACCAATCAATAAATAAAAACAGCCTCACCGAAAATTTACTAAAACAGAGTTAATGCGAAAAATTATCAAATCAAGAAGTCGATAAATTAATTCGATTGGAATCCAATGAATCCAATCAATAGCCTGTGTTCCGCGCCGCAACATCGTGATTCAAAATCGACGAGACAAAGGAGGTGCGGAATATTATTTTTAAAATCAATTCTCACGAGTTTTTTGCTTGACCAGGCCATCGCGGACTTCTCGACATTCGAGAGTCAGCGATCCGGAAAAACAGGCATGTAGTTCCCGGCATGGCCATCCGGCACCAAACCGCGTTACTCCACTCATTACTACCCTAGGAAAAAACATGAACAAGATTGCGACCGTGCTTTTCTCAGCCCTGATGCTCGCCTCCTCGTACGCTTCCGCACAGGCACTTTGCAAGGCCGGCAAGATCGACAAGATCGAAACCGACACGACCGGCAACCTGCTGGTGACCATTGGCGATGGCGCCTATTCTTTCAGCGCCAAGGAAGTTTACCCCCTGATTTACTCGGCATATTCCGAAAACAGAAATCTGTTTATCTACGGCAATAATTGCGCGAATGGCTCACCGGCCACCCGCTTTGCCATTCGATAAACTTTAAATAATCCGGAAATTACCGACATTCGGCGCCAGGGGCTGGATTCCGTTTTCCAATCCAGCCCCATTGTTTATTGCAGTTCCAAAAATGATGAGGCATGACACACTCACGCCCGCAACGCGGCGCTTCCTTGACTGATAAGTTCGGCGGCAGGATGTGGCCGACGCCCGTCGGCTCAAGCACCTGGAATCGGAGAACGGACTCGGCGGGGACTATCGCAATGCAACACATGCAGGATGCGGCAGGCGCTCCCGCCCCCCCTTACCCCCGCCCCGCCCGATAGCCAGCCCCCACCCCTACGCCTGCACGAACGCCAGCAGGTCGGCGTTGAGCACGTCCGCATTGACCGTCAGCATGCCGTGCGAATAATCCGGATACGTTTTGAGCGTGCCGTTCTGCAGCAGCTTGATCGACTTCAGCGCGGCATCAGCGATCGGCACGATCTGGTCGTCTTCGCCATGCAGCACGAGCGTCGGGACGGTGATCGACTTCAGGTCCTCGGTCTGATCCGTTTCCGAAAACGCCTTGATGCCTTCGTAGTGCGCCTTCGCGCTGCCTTCCATCCCCTGCCGCCACCAGTTCCGGATCACGCCCTGATGCACCGTCGCGCCGGCCCGGTTGAAACCGTAGAACGGGCCGCTCGGCACGTCGAGGAAGAACTGCGCGCGATTGTCGGCGAGCGCTTTCCGGAAGCCGTCGAACACGTCGATCGGCAAGCCTTCGGGGTTCGATTCGGTTTTCAGCATCAGCGGCGGCACCGCGCTGACCAGCACCGCCTTCGCGACGCGACCGGCCGGCTGGCCGTGCTTCGCAACGTAGCGGGCCACTTCGCCGCCGCCGGTCGAATGACCGATATGCACTGCATTGCGCAGGTCGAGCGCTTCGACGACCGCGAACGCGTCCGCTGCGTAGTGATCCATGTCATGGCCGTCCGACACTTGCGCCGACCGGCCGTGGCCGCGCCGGTCGTGCGCAACCACGCGATAGCCCTTCTGAACGAAGAAGAGCATCTGCGCATCCCAGTCGTCGGAAGACAGCGGCCAGCCATGATGGAAGACGATGGGCTGTGCATCCTTCGGGCCCCAGTCCTTGTAGAAGATCTCGACGTTATCCTTCGTAGTGACGTATGGCATCGCGATTGACTCCTGTGAGGTGGATGAACTCGGCGTACCGGCCGGCAGCCATTATCTGCCTTTATTGTGAAACCGTGATGCCACGGTGCGCCGCGACTGCCGATCATCTACTGACGGGAAATAAACGCCTGGGATGCGAGCGATGCCGGTGCGCCGATCGTCAACCGTCCGTCGACACCGTCACGGCCTCCCACGCACGGATTTCTGCTTCCAGCGCCGACAATTTGGTCCGCACCAGCCGCAGCGCATCGCTGCCGAGCAACAGGTGCGCGGGCGGATGTTCAGCCGCGATGACTGCGAGCATCGCCCGCGCGGCCTTCGCGGGATCGCCCAACTGCTTGCCGCTCTTCTCCTCGCGCGCCTCGCGGATCGGATCGAAGATCGCGTCGTAGTCGGCGATCGAGCGCGGCGTGCGCACCATCGAGCGGCCGGCCCAGTCGGTGCGGAACGAACCGGGCGCCACGGCCGTCACCGCAATGCCGAAAGGCTCGAGCTCCTTGCCGACGGTTTCGGAAATGCCTTCCAGCGCGAATTTGCTGCCGCAGTAATAAGCGATTCCCGGCATCGCGATGTGGCCGCCCATCGACGTGATGTTCAGGATGCGGCCGCGCCGGCGCGCGCGCATGAACGGCACGACGGCCTTCATCATCGCGACCGCGCCGAATACGTTCACGTCGAACTGCCGGCGCATCTCGGCGAGCGGCGCTTCTTCCATGATGCCTTCGTGCCCGTAGCCGGCGTTGTTCACCAGCACGTCGACGGGCCCGACGTTCGCTTCGATTTCCGCGACGATACCGTCGATGCGGTCGAAGTCGGTCACGTCGAGCACACGCGCGAAAGCCGCGTGCGCGGACAGCGCCTCGAATTCCTGCGCCGCCGGCGCGCTTCTCACGGTACCGACCACCGTGTAGCCGGCCGCGAGCGCCTCCTGTGCGAGCGCGCGGCCGAAGCCGCTGCTGACGCCGGTGATGAGCATGATGTTGCCGGATGCCATGTTCGCTTCTCCCGAATGTCGATTGAAGCATGCATACTAGTCTGACGATCAACGTCGAATAAGCCCGATTCCGCTGATTTTCTTGCACAAAACTATGAGCGCCGAATCCTCCTCCGCCCGACATTCGTCACTGTCGTCGTCACCGCGAAACCGCAAACGCCTGGTCGCGCTGCTGCGCACGCTGGCGCCCGACGAAGGCTACAACCTGACGGCGCTGCCGAGCGTGCGCATCCTGCGCTCGAACCGCGCGCTGTCGCGCACGCCGGTGCTGTACGACCCGGGAATCGTGATCGTGTGCCAGGGCCGCAAGCGCGGCTACTTCGGCGGCGAACGCTATCTGTACGACGAACACCACTACCTGGCGGTGTCCGTGCCCGTCCCGTTCAGCATGGAAACCGACGCGACGCCCGAACGCCCGCTTCTCGCGCTGTATCTGCACCTCGATTTCACGATGGCCGCCGAACTCGCGGCGCAGATCGACCGCGAAGGCGTGGCGGAACACGTGCAAGCGCCCAGAAGCATGATGTCGACGCCGATGGATGCAGCGATGCACGCGTCGGTGCTGCGCTTCGTCGAGGCGATGCAGCAGCCGCTCGAAGCCGCGGTGCTCGGCCCGGCGCTGCTTCGCGAGCTGTATTTCCGTGTGCTGACCGGCGCGCAGGGAAGCGCGATGCGCAGCGCACTCGCGATGCGCGGGCAGTTCGGCCGGATCGGCCGATCGCTGCGCGTGATCCATGCCGATTACGCGCAACCGCTCGACGTGGCGCAACTGGCCGACGAGGCCGACATGAGCGTGCCGAGCTTTCACAGCCATTTCAAGGCGATCACGCAGGTGTCGCCGATGCAGTACCTGAAGTCGACACGCCTGCATCAGGCGCGGCTGCTGATGGTGCGCCAGGACCTGACGGCAGAGGCGGCCGGCTACGCGGTCGGTTATACGAGCCCGTCGCAGTTCAGCCGGGAATTCAAGCGTCTGTTCGGCCTGACGCCGGCCAAGGAAACGCAGCGCATGCGCGAGAGCTTCGCGATTCCGGAGGCGTTCGAGGATGCGGTGTTCGTGTCGTCCCATTGAGAGGCGCGTGGCCACCGCGGCCCGGAGCCGATCAAGCGCCATCACGAACATCCGCGGATCGGACCGGCGTCAGCTCACGAACGCTTCCGTCTTCTGAAGCCCTCCAAGGAACCGCTTCAACTCCACCGTCCCCGGTCGCGCGAAGATCTCCTCCGGCGTCCCGCTTTCCCAGACCCTGCCCTGATGCATGAACACCACCTTGTCGCTCACCGCGCGCGCGAAGTTCATCTCGTGCGTGACCATGATCAACGTCATGTCGTCGCGCGCGAGCTGCTCGACGACACCCAGCACCTCGCCGACAAGTTCCGGATCGAGCGCCGACGTGATTTCGTCGCACAGCAGCACGCTCGGCTTCATCGCGAGCGCGCGCGCAATCGCGACGCGCTGCTGCTGACCGCCCGACAGCTGTTCCGGAAACGCGTCGAATTTGTCGCCGAGGCCGACACGCTCGAGCATCAGCTCCGCGATCGCGCGCGCCTGCTGGCGATGCGACTTCTTCACGACCGACTGCGCGAGCATCACGTTTTGCCCGGCGCTCAGATGCGGAAACAGGTTGTATTGCTGGAACACCATCCCGACCTTGAGCCGCAGTGCACGCAAGTCCGCGTGTCGCGCGTCGACGCGTTCGCCGTCGATCGCGATCGTGCCCGCGTCGATGCTCTCGAGCCCGTTGAGCGTGCGCAGCAGCGTGCTCTTGCCCGAGCCGCTGCGGCCGATGATCGACACGACTTGCCCGCGTTCGACGGAGAAATCGATGCCCTTGAGCACATGATGGGTACCGAAATTCTTTTCGAGACCACGGGTTTCAACGAGCGGCATTCCATCTCCTTTGCAACGTGCGCGCGTAACGGGTAAGCGGATAACAGAGTGCGAAATAGATGAGCGCGACGAGCCCGTACACGATGAACGGACGGAACGTCGCGTTCGAGATCGCGACGCCGACCTTGGTCAGCTCGGTGAAGCCGATGATCGACACCAGCGCCGTATCCTTCACGGCCTGCACGCCGAACCCGACGGTCGGCGCGATCGCGATGCGCGCGGCCTGCGGCAGGATCACATGACGCAACTGCTCGACGTAGCTCATCGCGAGGCTTGCCGATGCCTCCCACTGCCCTTTCGGCACCGCCTCGACGCAGCCGCGCCAGATTTCCGCGAGATACGCACTCGTGAAGAACGTGAGGCCGGCAGTGGCCGCAACCCACGGCGACACATCGAGACCGATGAGCGGCAGGCCGAAGAACACGACAAACAGCTGCATCAGCAACGGGGTTCCCTGGAACACCTCGATATACAGCTTCGCGCAACTGCGCAGCACGCGCGAGTTCGACACGCGCATCACGAGCAACCCGAGGCCGACGAGACCGCCGGACAGAAACGACACGATCGACAGCACGACCGTCCAGCGTGCGGCGAGCAGCAGGTTTGCCAGAATCTGCCCGAACGTGAAATCGATCATCGCGCACCTCGCACACGGCGGGAGAACAGGCGGCGCCCCATCGAGCCAAGCACGGCGCGCAGCAGCAGCGCCATCGCCAGATACGCGAGCGCGATCACGAAATACGTTTCGAACGCGCGGAAATTGCGCGACTGGATGTAGCTCGCCGCATAGGTGAGATCGGCCACCGAAATCTGCGACACGACGGCCGAGCCGAGCATCGTGATGACGATCTGGCTCGCGAGCGCTGGAAACACCTTCGCGAGCGCCTGCGGCAACACGACGTGGCGCAGCATCTGCGCGCGCGACATCGCAAGCGCGGCGGCCGCCTCGAGATGCCCCTTCGGCACGGCGGCGACGCCCGCGCGCACGATCTCGACCGAGTACGCGCCGAGATTCAGCGTCATCGCGAGAATCGCGGCCGTGTATTCGTCGATGTGCACGCCGAGCGCGGGCAATCCGAAGAAGATAAAGAATAGCTGGACGACGAACGGCGTATTGCGAATCGCCTCGACGTACGCGCCGACCAACGGGCGCAGCCGCACGGCCGCGCGCGCATCGGCGCTGTACGCGGCCGCGCCGAGCACGCCGATCGAAACGCCGAGCACGGTCGCGACGGCGGTCAGCGCGAACGTCGTCGCCGCGCCGCTCGCGAACATGCCGGCGTATTCGGCGAGCTCGCCGAATCGAAGCTGATAGCTCATGACAGATGGGAAGGATCGGGTTCAGACGACGATCGCCGCGCGCCGTCGCAGGCACGGCGGCGATCGCTCACAGGCCGGCAGGCAACGGCTGGCCGAGCCACTTCTTCGACATCGCGCTCAGCGTGCCGTCCTGTTTCGCATGTGCGATCGCGTCGTCGATCTTCGCGAGCAGGCGTGCTTCGTTCTTGTTCACGCCGACGAAGCACGGCGAATTCTTGATCACGAACTTGACCTCGGGCCGGCGCGGCGGATTCTTCGCGAGAATCGCTGCTGCGACGATGTTGCCGGCCGCGATCAACTGCACCTGCCCGGACAGGAACGCCTGGATCGTCGCGTTGTTGTCCTCGAAGCGCTTGATCGTCGCGTTCGGTGCGAGCTGCGACAGCGCGATCTCCTCGAGTGCGCCGCGCGTCGCGCCGACCGTCTTGCCATTCAGGTCGGCGGGCGTGCTCACTTTCACGTCGGCCGGCCCGAACACGCCCTGGTAATACGGCGCGTAGGCGGTCGAGAAGTCGACGACCTTCTCGCGCTCCGGCGTCTTGCCGAGCGACGAGATCACCATGTCGACCTTGTTGGTCGTCAGATACGGAATCCGGTTCGCGCTGTTCACGGGCACCAGCTTCAGCTTCACGCCGAGCGATTTCGCAAGCAGCTCGGCCATGTCGATGTCGTAGCCCTGCGGCTGCATGTCCGCACCAACCGAGCCGAACGGCGGATAGTCCTCCGGCACCGCGACGCGCAGCGCGCCGCTTTTCGCAATGGTGTCGAGCGCGTCGGCGCGCGCGGGCGCGGCGGCAAACAGCGCCATCACGGGCGCGGCGATCAGCGCAGCCAGCCATGCGCGTCGGGGGAACGGTCGGGTGATCGAATTCACGGTGAGTCTTCCTTGTCTCGTCTGTCGTCGGGCAGCGCGCAACCGTTGCGCGGCCATGCCCACTTCAGCAAAAACCGGGCCACCCCCGCATAACGCTTCAATTGCCGGCAATAGCCTCCACGCATGCCGAAATACGTTCCTCATTTCGGTGCATGATTCGATGCCGAACGCCGCGGTTGCCCGTTCGCGGCGCGCGCCCATGCACCAAACCATCCGACCAGTCTGACCAGACGAATCGGCCGGCGGTTGCGGAAGGACACGCCGGCGCCCGTCAGTCGATCCGGAACGCGCGAAACCTCGAAATCGGAGAGTCAGACGAAAGTCAAGCGCGCTCGGCATCCGGGGGCTTCGGCGGCCCCGGCTCGCCAGTCACCTTCGTTGTCCGGTAACGCGCGGCGGAATCGCGGCAGACCGTCGGTCCGATCACGCTTCAGGCAGGTTCCGTTTCGAATCGCCGCCGTTCGGTAGGCTTGCCAACCACCGAACGATCCGAGACACATTCCGCTTTTGCTCAGCGCAAGCATGCAGGAGCAACACATCGTTTTCGCCGATCGGCGACTCGAGCGCGGCGAACCGGCTCGCGACGAGTTCGGGCTGGAATGCGTGCCCGGCCCTGCCCGACACGCGCGCCAATGCAGCCGGCATGTCGATCTCGATAAACACGAAGCGCAGATGCGGGATGCGCCAACGAGACGGGCGCCCACACAAGTTACGTTAAGAGATAGTCGCCACCCAAGGTCGCGGACCGCGCAGGCCGCGCCGTGCGTTTGGACCTGCCCCAACACAGCCGCCGATTCAACGCTCACCTGGATGGGTCTCGGCTTCGCCTGCCCGCCGCGCGCGGCTCTGCGTTAGTATGCGGGGTGTCGTTCGGGGTCGAACGCAAACCCCCATCGACGCGTGACATCGACAGCGAAGCCTTACTGCAAGCGTCCATGCCCAGGAAAAAGACCAGCGTCTGGCTCAGCGGTCTCCGTCTGCTCTCCAGCCTGACGGTCTCGCGGCCGAAGAAGAGGAAAACCGTCGCGCGCAAGCCGTCGACGGTCAAGACCGCTCACCCGGTCGCCGCGAAGCGCGTCGGCAAACCGCGCACGGGTCGCCCTCCATCGATGCGGACGGCCGGTCGGTGGATACGCTCGTTTCACTCCGCGCCGCCATTGGCCGGTCGGCTCGTCAACCATCTCACGTACGCGTTGTATCTGCCGGCCACCGCGGCGTCGCCGACGGGGCTGCCCCTCGTCGTCATGCTGCATGGTTGCCGGCAGACTGTGGAGTCGTTTGCCGCCGGCACGCGCATTTGCAGGCTCGCCGATCGCGCCGGTTTTGCGGTGCTGCTTCCCGAGCAGGCGAAGACCACGCACCCTCACCGATGCTGGCATTGGCACGAGAACCTGACGCACTCCGAGGCGCCTGCCGTCGCATCGCTCGTCGCGGCGATCGTCCGGGAACACGGCTTCAACCATCAGCGCGTCTATCTCGCGGGCATCTCGGCGGGAGCCGGCCTCGCTGCGGTTCTAGGGATTCACTACCCCGCGCTCTTTGCCGCCGTCGGTCTACACTCGGGCCCGGTGTTCGGTGTCACCAGTTCCGCCATGACCGCCATGCGCGTCATGCGTAACGGCAGTCGTGAAGATCCGCTGCGCCTGATCGAGGCGTCGGTCGACGTATCCAGCTATCCGGGCATGCCTGCCATCATCGTCCACGGTGAGCTCGATGTCGTCGTCGCGAAGCGCAACGCCGCACAGCTCGGCATCGAATTTGCACGGCTCAACCGGCTGGTCGATGCGCAAGGCGAGTTACGCGTCGGCGAACAGCGAACATACACTCGCGATGCGGTCGACTACGTGGACTTTCTGAAGACCGGCCGGCTCGTCGTGAGGATCTGCATCGTTCGAGGGCTCGGTCACGCATGGAGCGGTGGCGACCCTCGCGAAGCGTTTCATTCCGACAAGGGCCCTGACGCGACGGCGATGCTGTGGGATTTTTTTCGCCGGCAGCGGCGCGGCGCGGCATGACGTGTCCGGCGTATCGTGGGATAAGCAGCGCGATATGCGTCGAGAGTCTCCGGCTTCATGCATTTCCGTAACGACCCTTCTACCTCGGCTGGCGACCGTCATCCATGGATTCGTTGCGTTCGATATCCGCCCTCCACCGTGGCACTTTCCGTGCTTGCCCTAGCCGATATCGATCGTGCGACTCACAGTGTGCGCCGGCTCCGATTTCGGCACGGTCAACGTGAGGACACCGTTGTCAAACTTCGCCAAGGTGTGATCGGGGTCGGCGTTTTCCGGCATCGGGATCGTGCGCATGAAGCTTCCATGGGCGCGCTCCAGCCGGTAGCAGCCGTTTTCCTCGCTGCGCACATCCTGCTTTTTCTCGCCGCGCAGCACGATCGCCCCATCCTCGACGCTCACCTTCAGATCTTCGCGCTCCATTCCGGGCAGTTCGGCGGTCACGCGCAGCACCTGCCCTTCGTCGACGACGTCGATGCGCGGCTGGAAGCGCGATGAACTGAAGTCGCCAAACCATCGTTCGAGCGCGCCACGGCCTGCAAACGGGTCGTGAAAGAATTCCTCCACTGCACGCCACGGTTCGCGTGAGAACAGCCGCGGAATGTCAGGCCACGAGGCCCGCCACGGTTCGCTTGTCGGCGGGCTTTCCGGGCCTTCTGCATCCGGCTTGCGGGTAGCTCCGCGAAGGAACTTGAAGGGGTTCCACTTTTTCAAATCGGCATTCATGACGTCCTCCGATTCAGCTTCAAGCTGTTTTGACCATGGCGGCCAGCGCATCAGGTAGCGAGCGCGCTCCGCGCTTCGACTGCCCCCAGCACCCCGTGATCGATCAGTTTCACCGCGTACTCGACCGCATCGCGCTGCGCTTCGGCCGCGCTTGCCCAGCGTTCGCTGAAGCGCGCCAGATGCCAGTCCGCCAACACCTCACCGCTCCTTTCGATCCGGACGATCGCGACCTAGCCGTCCGGTGCGGACATGCGTGCCACGATCTGTCGCAACGGAATTGGTGCGGATATGGATCACATGTCCTTTCCAGGATTCCTGCGTGACATCAGACACCGGGCTCCGTGCTCCTGATTCGCGGCGGCGGCAGCGCGATCGCTGCCGCCCATGCTCCTGACCTGCCCTAGCTGACGGATCAGCTGGTCTTGACTTCAATGCGCCGTGGGCGCGCTTCGTCGCGGCGTGGGATCGTCAGCTTCAGCACCCCGTCCTGGAGGCTCGCCTCGATCTTTGACGTATCGAAATCCGGTGACAGCGTGAACGTCCGGGCGAAGTGCGGTTCGCGGACCTCGGCATGCTGCAGCCGCAGATTTGCCGGCGTCGGCACGATCGCCTCGGCTTCGATCGAGAGGCTGCTGTCGTGAACCTTGACGTCCAGCTTGTCCTTCGTCACGCCGGGCAGGTCGGCCCACAGCGTGACGCCCTGGCTGTCCTCGTATATGTCGACGGCCGGGGTGAGCGTGATCCGGCGCTTGGGCTGTTCAGTGTCGCGACGTGCTGCGGTGGATTGGTCGCGTTCAGCCAGTTGGGTCGTGTCAGTCATGATCGGCTCCTCGGGTTACTGGACAGTGATGGCGCGCGGCTTGGACGATTCGCGCCTGCCGACACTGATCGACAGGCAGCCATTTTCGTAGCGCGCCTGGACCTTGTCCGGATCGGCGGTGTCGGGCAATTCGATGACGCGTCGGAAGATGCCGACAAAGCGCTCCTGCGCATAGGTGCGCGTCTCGCTTCCCGTGTCCGGTTGTGTCGATTTGCGTTCGCCGCTGATGGTCAGCAGGCCCTTGTCGATCGATACGTCGAGCGCGGCGGCATCGACGCCGGGCGCGAAGGCGACGATTTCGATCGACTCGTCGGTCGCACCGATGTTGATCTGAGGAAACGCGCCGAGCCGGCCGGCGCGGATGCTGGACGGGAAGCCGCCGAAGAGTTGCGCCATCTGCTGCTGCAGGCGGTCGAACTCGCTGAAGAGGTCGGTTCCGAAGTAAAGATCGCTCACGATCGTATCCTCCTTGAGTGCAGCCGGGAGGCGAACGGGCCTACGCGCTCCAGTTCGCCTGCCAGACTGCTGGCAAACAAATCGAAACACGCAGCGCGCGGAATGAAGCGACTCGCGCGTCTGCCTGAGCGAAACTTAAGATAGGAACTCTACGGAAAATTTCAAGGGGCATCGGCAGATTTTCGCACTTGAAATTTCGGCACTGGAACCTATCATCGCAGCGGCTTGGAACGGCATACGGAGGACGCCATGGAATTCGACACGGACTGGCTTACGCTGGGCAGGCATCGTATCCGGCTGCGCTCGACGAAGGGGTTTCCGACCGAGACGATGCGCACTGTGACCGAGGTCGTCAGGCTCGCGATCGACAACAACATGAGCGCGCGGGCGCGACTCGTCGAGGTCGTCTGTCGACAGGAGAAGACCTACGATGTGCTGGTCGGCACGACGATGGTGGAGGACAAGGTTTGTGCACCGCAACTTGAAGCTGCGGTCGCGGTCGTGTTGGGCCTGTTACCTGACCAGATCACCATCACGGTCTCTCACGTCACGCAGAAGGAGGTCGATCTACACTTTGGTGTGTACGAGCGAATGTTGTCAGAGAAGCTGGGGGCGGCACCGCCGATCGAATGAGCGATCGGTCCGGCGCCTCGCCATGCGGCCGGTGCCGGCTCCCGCCTCATGCCATGCGGACAAGGCGCGAACGTGGCGCTGGTCGCGGAATGGGAGTACCGCCATGAAAATAGGGTCACGCCGATTGTTCGCCGCGGCTGCCCTGGCCGCGGGCGCCGTCCCTGCAACGGTGATTGCTATTGCGCCACTGCCGCGGGCATTGCCGATCCAGCAGGACATCCGGATCGCCGGCACGATCCAGCGGGGCAACGGGCAGTTCGCGCCGGGAGACTATACGTACGCGGCGTAAATCGCCGGGATAGTAACTTCCTTTCTGAACGACACTTGCTGATACTCGGCCACCGCGGTGGCCACTTCGAGCGCCAGGTACAGAGCCGGCGTGCCGATCCGGTTCGCCCGCCCGCCTGCCTTCGCGGCCCCGGCGCCACTGGCAGGCGCGACCGCCCACTTGGGCCGGTGCATCCGGTACGCGATGACGTCTTGCAGTGGCTTGAGGATCATCCGGCCGCGCCCGCTTCCGGCGAGACGACGTAGCGCAGCACGTCCTCGGCCCGGCCGGCGGAAACCAGCGTTTCGGCCGTCTGATAATCGAACACGGCCAGCGGCTCGTTGCGGTACCAGAACAACGCGCGGTGCACGTCACCGGACAGGTCGGTCGCGGCGCGAATCACGCGGATCGCCTCGCGCAGGAAGTGCTGAACCGACGCCGACTCCGGGGCCAGCGCCACGGTGTTCTGTCGCGATAAGGACGAAGGTCGACAGACGTCCCTGGGATCCCCAGGATTCCTTAGAAAGCCAACGAATAGAATTGCTCTGCAGCTGTCTGATTCTTGCGAGTCGACTTCATTTGCCCTTTTCGGATCATATGCATTACTTCGATGCCGCCGAGCACTATCCTCGCACATCGAAAATTCTTGAAGCCCATCATCGGGCGAGTTCGCCGTTTGATCGCTCGGCGGTCCTGCTCGACGATGTTGTCAAGATGCCGAAGGCTCAGCGGGTAAGCGACGTACCAGCGCACGCACAACAACATCACATCGAAAGGATAATGTAGGCGCTTGAACACTTTTGCCAGGCCGGTATTCAGCTTCGGGTTCATCTCTCGACTCCCTCGCTCTCGTCTCGTCACGCTACCAGACGGTCTTATTGCGACAGAACCTACGCGTTCCTGTCCTTCTAGATTCGACGCTACGCGACGAACCGGATCGCGCTGTTCTCGATGGCAGCCTGGTTGCCGTATTGCCAAGTGATGTTGCGGTGTTCATGTCCGATCGGCAGACCCGAGTAGATCGGCAGGCCGAAGCCGCCCAGCACGTCGACAAGCATCTGCTCGAGCGTGAAATCCGCGCCGTCCGGGATCGGGCAGCGCGTGAATTGCCCGAGCACGAACGCGCGGGCCCCGTCGAACGCGCCGCTCAGACGCAGTTGCGTCAGGCTGCGGTCGAGCCGGTAGCCGAATTCCGTCACGTCCTCCAGCAGTACGATCGCGTCGCGTGAGCGAAGCGACCAGCGTGTACCCGCGACGCTCGCGAGCACCGTCACGTTGCCGCCGCACAGACGTCCCCGCACCGCACCAGGGGCGCCGGACAAATGCCGCAGGCTCAGCGGGGCGCGTTTGCCACCGGTCAGCACGGCGCGCATGTCGGCACGCGTCGCGTCGTCGACCTTGGTCGCCAGGCTGTGGAATGTCGGACCATGCAACAAGCGCACGCCGGGCCGGTCGGCGAGCGCGCAGAACAGCGACGTCGCGTCGGAAAAACCGATGATCGTCTTCGGCGTCGCGATCTCGTCGGGCAGGTGCTCGAGCAGGTGCGCGCAACCGAATCCTCCCCGCGCGAGCCAGACGATGTCGATCGACGGGTCCATCAGCATGCGCCGCAGATCGTCCGCGCGCTCCTTGGCGGTACCGGCGAAATAGCGGTACCGGCTGCCGAGATGCGCGCCCGTCGTGACCTTGAAGCCCCAGCTCTCGACCAGCGCGATGCCACGCTCGATGCCTTGCGGATCGGGCACACCCGCGGGCGCGACTACGCCCACTGTCTTGCGTCTTGATTCCATTGAACGGATACCGCAAGGATAAAGAACCCGCTGACTATACCCGACACCGCCCGCGCGCCGCTCACCCCTGCAAGGCGGCATCGAACGCGTGGGGAGGCCCGCCTCCGGCGTCCGCGAATCCGTTTCGCTGCCAGCGCCGCTTCAGAATTACCGTCGATGCGAAATCGCCGACCGAACGATGCGGGTTCCATTCGATCGGCGAGCCGAGCAGCACGTCGATCGGATGCACCTCGGCGCCGTCGTTGTTGCGCACCCTCCCCAGCGTCAACGCGTCGGTCGGTATCGCGGCGATCGAGTCGCCGTCGAATCCGCGCAACTGCGACAGCACGCGCTTCATCTGCGTGAGGTACTGAACCTGGTTGAAGCTGCCGAAGCACTGGAACTGGTTCACGAATGCGATCGATGCGAACACCGGGAACAGGCCCGGACACAGCACGCGGTCCCGCAGCGCCGCCGCGACCGACGCCGGCTCCCAGCCCAGGTCGAAGCCCCGTCCGGTCAGGCGGGCGCCGTCGACGCGCAGTTGCTCGCAGCGATCGCCGTCCGGCCCCGCGAAGCTGAACCAGGAAACCTGCGGCAGCGCCTGCCGCAGCCGCGTGTTCAACGCGGCATCGAAACACAGCCGCGCCATCGGGTGCGCGTCGTCGAGCAGCACCGTCTGCAGATAGTCGGATACCAGCTCGCATAGATCGACGAACACCATCGGACGGCCGAAGATTGCGCTCTCCAGCCGTGCGCACATCGTGGTCGCGAGCGCGGACATGTCGCCGGGTATCGCGGGCGGCACGATGCGCTGCAACGGTTCGCTCAGATACGGCAGCAGCTCGTGCGTGCGGTCCGGCACGCGGGTGCCGAATACGAGCCTGCGTACAAGGCGGGTCGGGACGAGCGAGACGCGCCGCCCGCGCGTCCCGTGACGGCGATCGCGATCCACGCGCGCCAGCTCGCGCCACGCCGGGCAGCGCGCGTCGATCACGTCGCGCAAGCCGTAGCGGTCGCGGAAATTCAGGCACCCCGATTTCGCGTCATTGTTGAACGGCACGCCGCTGAATACGCCGATCACGCAGGGCGTATCGGGGCCGGTCGCAGCCAGCGTCGACAGCCAGTCGACGCCGAAGAAGCCGGGACCGTTGCTCAGCGTCAGGTGACCGCTCGTCTGCAACGTCCGGCCGTGCTCGAGGCCGGCGAGCGCGTGCGCGGCGTCCGCATCCGACAGGCCGCTGCGGTCCAGCGCCCGCCGCAGCGCATGCCGGAACGGCGGATCCATCGGCGCAGCGGGCCGATAGCGCGCCAGCTCTCGCATGTAGTCGCCGACAGGCATGTCGAAGATCGCGAGCATGCGTTCGGCGAACACGTTCGGCCCGGCGTCGCGCAGCGCAGCACACGCAAGCTCGGCCGCGCCGGTCACGAACGTGCCGCGCACGACTCGGGCACGCGGTCGAACGCCGTCGCGTCGATCGCGATATACGGCGGCACCGCGCGTCTTGAGTTCGTTGAACACCTTGAGCCAGAACTTGGCCCCCTCGGTCTGCTCGATCCAGAGCCCCAGTACGTCGCGCTAGCCGTCGGCCTGGATGCCCAAGGCCAGATAGACGGCCTTGTTGCTGACCACGCCGTCGTCGCGGATCTTGACCCGCAGTGCGTCGAAGAACACCACCGGATACATCGCTTCGAGCGGACGGTTCTGCCAGCTCAGCGCCTCGGCCATCACCTCGTCGGTGACCGAGCTGATGAAGTCAGGCGAGACTTCAGTGCCATAGTGCTCGGCCAGAAAGGCCTGAATCTCGCGCACGCTCATGCCGCGGGCGTACATCGCAATGATGCGTTCGTCGAAGCCGGTGAAGCGGCGCTCGTGCTTGGGGATCAGGATCGGCTCGAAGCTGCCGTCACGGTCACGAGGCACGTCGACCCGGACCGGGCCACCTTCGCTATCTTTCCCTTTCCTCATTCTTGCCACCTCCGCAACTCACGGGGTGGGAGGCGTCCATTCCATTGCCTCGCCCACGAAATCACGGATAGGTCCGCATAGCTTGATTGCCAGTGCCGGAAACATCAAAATTTACCGGACGACCGCTTCATCGTATTCGCCCATCCACGCGTGTCCAAACACCTCCGAGCCTCGGACGGGAAGTCACGTCTTGCGGCCACGGCGCTCCAGCTCGATCCTAGTACGCTCCAATTCTCGAGCAAACGTGGCCTCGTCCGGCAGGACCATCTGATACTCCGCTGCGAGTATCTTGTTCGGTAGGTTGTCGAGCGCATAATGCGCCTCCGCCGCGCCTTTTTCAGCACACAGAATCAAGCCAACCGGGGGGTTCTCGCCGGGCTTCATCCAATGTTCACGCGCGTAGTTGAGGTAGAGATGCATCTGCCCCGCGTCCGCATAGCTGAAGCGCCCGACCTTCAAATCGATAATGAGCAGGCATCGCAAGCGCCGGTGAAAAAACACGAGGTCGACTCGAAACCAGGTGTCATCGATCCGTAGACGCCGCTGGCGACCTATGAACGCAAAGTCATCACCGAGCTCGAGTAGGAAGTCCGCCAAGTGCTGAATCAAGGCCGCTTCCAGATCCGACTCCGAATATTCGTCCTTTATGTCAAGAAATTCGAGGACAAACGGATCGCGGATCGCTTCTTCAGGCGATAGAAGATCGCCGGGTTGCGCTTCAGCCGCCTTTCCGAACAAGGACGCCTTGTTGCGTGACAGCACCAGCCGCTCATAGCGCTGACTGCTGATCTGGCGGTCAAGCTGTCGCACAGACCAGCCCTCACGCAGCGCTTCGGCCTCGTAAAAGTCGCGAGCAGCTTGCGCTTTCACCGCGAGGAGGCGAACGTAGGCGGACCAGGGCAACGGAAAAGCCTGAGCGATAGAATTCAGCTCAAACGCCACGCCTGTCGGCGCCTTCAGAGCTGCCTTGGTTGATTTTGCAGACGCTGTCTGCACAATCCGGTCCGCAGGCCACGTCAAGTAAAAGGCGCGCATCTGTGCGAGATTGCGCCATCCGAAGCCGCGACCGAATCGCTCTGACAGATCGGCGCCCAAACGGCGGATCACCTCCTCGCCATAAGCGGCCCGTCCCGTCCCGCCCCGCCCTGCTCGAACTCAACGATTCGTCGCCCGATCTCCCAATATGTCGCCGTCATCAGGGCGTTCACCGTGCGAGCCGTCGCTTCGCGCGCCGACGCGACTACATCAGCAATTTCACGGTGCAGTCCCGCATAACCGGCCTGCCCGACATCGCGCTGCGTCACAGTGCGTTCACCACGTCCTTGAACGCCTTGCCGGCCGCGAACTTCACGGTATTCGCGGCCGGGATGGCAATCTCCGCGCCCGTCGTCGGATTACGTCCCGTGCGGGCGGCTCGCTGCCCCTGCGAAAACGCGCCGAAACCGATGAGCTGTACCGATTCGCCGCGACTCACCGCGTCCGTGATCGCGTCCAAGGCTGCCTGGACGGTTTTGCTCGCGTCGGTTTTGCTGACACCCGCGCCCGCTGCGACCGCTTCGATGAGCTCCTGCTTGTTCATGAACAGCCTCGGCAACAAAGTCAAAGCTGCACCCCACCTCATCCCGCTGCAAACACGCAAATCGCTGGCGATCAGTGCAGCAAGACCTTCCAACTCGCTGGCCTCCGTCCCCCCACCGCCTGCGGCGTGCAGCCCACCAACGAACTCCGACTTACGCCTGTCGCAGCCACGCTCGCCCAGAGCAATCGCGAACGTTTTCAGCCCGGCCGGCGCTCATACAACTATCGAGCTAGTGTGGGTGCCATCACTCGCGCTGACTATGTGGCCCGGCTTCCGGTATCGCGCAATTTGACTGTTTCCCCGCCGAATCTGCCCGGTCGACGTGCGCCGACTACGGGATCGGTTCGTGCCGCGTCTCCCGCCTCCCTCGTGCCCGCCACCGGCAGCCCGGCCCTAGACACATCTTTAGTTGAAGTTTAGCCACAACTTTAGTTGTGCAAGCGCCATAAGCCCGGGGCGCTCGCTCGATGTCCCGAACTGAAGGGGAACATAGCCCTTAATATGTTTCCCTTCAGTTCTCGCGATTGAGCGCCGCAACGTCGACGAGGCGTCACACGGTCCTTGCAGGTCTGTCGTCGTTCCGAACGGCGTCTATGTTGAACCACCCCGTGCGGTCGGCGTCCCGTGCATCCATGCCACGCCCTTCGCCTTCTGTCACCCGCGTAGAGAGCGCCGACGCCAGGTTATTCCACCTGCTCGCATTGAATCGAGTTCCGCCCCACCTCAATTGGAAAGCGCACGTCGACAGCAACGCACGCCTCCATCCCAAATAGTGACCCGCATAACATCTGGAGATTGCACTTTCACATTAAATGTGATTTTATTATCACTCGTTGCAGGCCGCCGCCGACCGCGCATGCGGCGCACCCCATACCAAGGAAGAGACGCAGATGGAGACAATCGCCGTCATCGGCAGCAACATGGTCGACCTCGTGACCTATGTCGCGCGCATGCCCGCCCGGGGCGAAACGCTCGAAGCACCGAACTTCGAGCTCGGCTGCGGCGGCAAGGGCGCGAACCAGGCGGTCGCGGCCGCGCGCCTCGGCGCGCGCGTCGTGATGGTGACGAAGGTCGGCGACGACGTGTTCGCCGACAACACGATCCGCAACTTCGAGCGCGAGGGGATCGACACCACGCACGTGCGCAAGGTCGCCGGCGTGCCGAGCGGCGTCGCGCCGATCTTCGTCGAACCCGATTCGAGCAACAGCATCCTGATCGTCAAGGGCGCGAACCGCCACCTGAAGCCGGCCGACATCGACGCGGCCGCGCCGGCGCTCGCCGAATGCGCGCTGATCGTGCTGCAGCTCGAGATCGAACTCGACACCGTCTATCACGCGATCGCGTTCGGCGCGCGGCACGGCATCCCCGTTTTGCTGAACCCCGCGCCCGCGGTGGCCGATCTCGATTTCGAGCGGATTCGCTCCGTCGAATTCTTCGTGCCGAACGAAACCGAGCTCGCGATCGTGTCGGGCATGCCGGTCGATTCGCGCGACACCGCGGCGCGCGCCGCCGAAGCGCTGGTCGCGCGCGGCCTGAAGCACGTACTCGTCACGCTCGGCGACAAGGGCTCGCTGCTCGTGTCGCGCGACGGCGTGCGGCACGTGCCGGGCGTGCCGGTCGACGCGCGCGATACGACGGGCGCCGGCGACGCATATATCGGCTGCTTCGCGCGCTGCTACGCCGCGTCGCACGACGCGATCGACGCGATGCGCCACGCATCCGCGTACGCCGCGCATTCGGTCACCGGCCTCGGCACGCAGAAGTCGTACGCCGACGCCGCGACGTTCGAACTCTTCCTCCGCGATGCCGGCCTCTGACCGGCGCCTTCATCGACGAGACAATTGGGAAGGAGACACCCGTGAGCCGAGCCAGAATCGAACACACCCCCGACGGCTATTACCTGACCCGCACACCGCTGTTCGCATTCACGCTGCTGTGCTGCCTGTTCGCGCTGTGGGGCACCGCCGCGAACCTGAACGACGTGCTGATCGCGCAGTTCAAGAAATCGTTCTTCCTGTCCGACTTCGAATCGGCGTTCGTGCAGTCCGCGTTCTATCTCGGCTACTTCTTCCTCGCGATCCCCGCCGCGACCGTCGTGAAGAAGTTCAGCTACAAGACGACGATCCTCGTCGGCCTGCTGCTCTACACGACCGGCTGCCTGCTGTTCTTCCCGGCTGCGTCGATGGCGAAGTACGGGATGTTCCTCGTCGCGCTGTTCGTGATCGCCGCGGGCCTGTCGTTCCTCGAGACGGCGTCGAACTCGTATTCGACGCTGATGGGCCCGCGCGACACCAGCACGCGGCGGCTGAACATCTCGCAAACGTTCTACCCGTTCGGCGCGATGGCCGGCGTGTACATGGGCAGCTTCCTGATCTTCAAGGAAGGCGATGCGTCGCATGCGCAGCTCGCGGCAATGTCGGCGGCCGACGCGCACGTGCACCAGCTCGCGATGATCCAGGCCACGCTCGAGCCGTACAAATGGCTGATCGTCGTGCTCGTCGCGGTATTCATCGTGTTTGCGCTCACGCCCTACCCGGCCTGCAAGGGCAACGGGCCGAGCGCGGCCACGCACAGGATCGACGCGCGCGGCACGCTCGCGCGCCTGTTCGGCAACCGGCGCTTCGTCGCGGGCATCGTCGCGCAGTTCCTGTACGTCGGCGCGCAGGTCGGCGTATGGAGCTTCACGATCCGGCTCGCGATGCAGATCGGCGGCCTGACCGAGCGCGGCGCATCGCGCTACCTGCTCGCGACGTTCTTCGCGTTCTTCGTCGGCAAGCTGGTCGCGACGCTCGTGATGAAGCGCGTCGGGCCGGCCAAGGTGCTGATCGTCTACGGCATCCTGTGCATCGCGCTGCTCGCGTACACGATCAGCGTGCATAACATCACGGCCGTCTACGCAGCAGTGTGCGTGAGCGTGTTCCTCGGCCCGTGCTGGCCGACGATCTACGGCCTCACGATCGACGGCCTCGGCAAGGACACCGAATACGGCGGCTCGATCCTCGTGATGAGCATCGTCGGCGGCGCGGTCGTGCCGCTGATCCAGGGGCTGATCTCCGACCATACCGGCGGCAACATGCAGCTCGCGTTCGCCGTGCCGCTCGCGTGCTTCGTCGTGATCGTCTACTACGGCTTCTACTGCCTGCGCCACCTGCCGGCCGCGACGCCCGACGCGGCAGCCGACGGCAACGCACCCGCGCGCTACGCCGCGACGCGCACCACGTCGGGAGCGTAACCATGCGAGGCGAGATCGAACTGCGGCGCGACGACTTCCGCGACACGCCGCGCACGCTGTACCGCACCGACGGCATCACCGTCACCGCGTTCGCGTATCCGGACGGCGGCGCATTCCACACCGCGTACCGCCCCGAACAGTTCCCGCATGCGACGCGCTGGATCCTGCACAACGCGGACCAGCAGGTCGCCGCATTCGCGCTGCCGTCGACCTGCGAGCCGGAGGGGTATGAAGCCGAACGCCGCAAGGGCCATGTCGCGGCACTCGCGCCGGGCGCGACGCGCCGCTTCGACGTGGTGACCGGCTACCTGAGCGCGGCGGAAGCACGCGATGCGTGAAGCGATGCGCGGCCGCGTTGCGTCAGGTCACGAGCGCGATCCCGTGTTCGCGGATCGCCGTTTCGTAGCGGCTGCCCAGTTGCCCGTCGGAGATCACATAGTTGAAGTCGGTCAGTTCGGCGAAATAGGCCGCGCGCACTTCGTCGAACTTCGTGTGGTCGACGAGCAGGAAGCGGTTCTGCGCGCGCGCCATCACCTTCTTCTTCGCGTCGACTTCGTGGAAGTTGAAGCACGTGACGCCGCAGCGGTCGCTCACGCCGGCCGCGGAGATGAACGCCTTCGACACGCGCACCGTGTCGAGGATGCCGGTTTCGGCGACCGACTCGAACACCATGTTCTTGCGGTGATACGCGCCGCCGCACAGGATCACGCTGCAATGCGGCTTTTGCTGCAGCTTCGCGAACACGTTCAGCGAATTGCAGACGGCCGTGAATTCGAGGTCGTCCGGAATGAAGTCGACGATGAACGGCGTGGTCGAGCCGCAGTCGACGAAGATCGTGTCGCCGGTCGTCACGAACTGCGCGGCCAGCTTGCCGATGCGGCGCTTTTCCTCGGTCTGACGGTTGTTCTCGGCGCTGATCAGGTACTCGCCGATGTCGCTGCGCTGCGCGGCGAAATGGCGCGTCACGTAGCCGCCGATCAGACTCAGGCCGTGCGGGTTGTCCGCGAGATCGCGGCGGATCGTCATTTCGGACACGCCGAACAGCTCGGCGACTTCCCTCAGATGAATCGCGTTCTGCCCTTGCAGCACGTTCATCAGCGTCTTGATCCGTTCGCCTTTCTTCGTTTCCATGCCTGTATCCTGCGTGCCTGTCGCACTCGTCGCTCGTCGTGCCGGGCGCGCGGGCCCGGCCGGAATGTCGTATTTGTAACAAACCGATGTGAAAACATCAACTTTCCGTGTGCCTTTCCGGCACACGATCCGTGGAGTCCTGAAACATGCCGCTTTCCAACGCCCAACTCGCCCAAACCATCGATCACACGCTGCTCGCGCCCGACGCGAACGACGCGCAGATCCGCGAACTCTGCCGCCAGGCGGCCGCGCATCGCTTTTACTCGGTCTGCGTGAATTCGGCGAACGTGCCGCTCGCCGCACGCGAGCTGGCCGATACCGGCGTGCTCGTCTGCGCGGTGGTCGGCTTTCCGCTCGGCGCGACGCTGTCGGCCGCGAAGGCATTCGAGGCGTCGGCCGCGATCGCGGCGGGCGCCGGCGAGATCGACATGGTGATCAACCTCGGCGCGCTGAAGAGCGGCCGCGCCGACGACGTGAAGGCCGACATCGCGGCCGTGCAGCACGCATGCGGCGCGGTGCCGCTGAAGGTGATCCTCGAGACGGGGCTGCTGAGCGACGACGAGAAGGTGCGCGTGTGCGAGATGTGCCGCGATCTCGGCGTCGCGTTCGTGAAGACGTCGACCGGGTTCGGCCACGGCGGCGCGACGCTCGCGGATGTCGCGCTGATGCGCCGCACGGTCGGGCCGGACCTCGGCGTGAAGGCATCGGGCGGCGTGCGCGACCGCGCGGCCGCGCTCGCGATGCTCGAGGCCGGCGCGACGCGGCTCGGCACGAGCTCGGGGGTGGCGATCGTCACCGATCGGGGCGGCAGCGATTCGGCGTACTGACGCGCGAAGGGCGAGTGCCAGAACCGGACTGTCAGCGGCGGTGTCAAACTCCATTCACCGCCACGAGCCGTTCGTCCGTCACCGCGGCAAGCCACGAAGCGTGGATCCGCATTCGGCTTGCCTGCTTCGGGAGGCGAGCCAGAGCGCAGCCCCGGTCCAAAAAATCAACCGATCATCCGCAAATCACGGCCACCGTCGGCGACTTGCGAAACGTGCGTATCCGCTATCGGCCGGATCGCGAGCGGCTCAATTCCACGCATGGCGCGCCGGACGCACGCCGTTCAGGTAGTAGTTGCCGACGAGGTGATACTTCCACCGCACCGGATCGTGCAACGTATGCGTGCGCGCGTTACGCCAATGCCGGTCGAGATTGTGCTCGGCGAGCGTCGACTGCGTGCCGGCCAGCTCGAACAGCTTCTCGCCCGCGAGCAGCGCGATCTCGGTCGTCAGCACCTTCGCTTCGCCGACCGCAACCGACGCGCGCGCGACATCGTCGCCGGTCACCGTGCCGCGCGCGCCGATCTCGTCGAGCGTGCGCGCCGCGCGTTCGAGCAGCGCTTCCGCCGCATGAAGCTGAATATGCAGACGGCCGATCTCGCGGAGGATCAGCGGATCGTCTGCCGCCCGTTCGACGCCGCTGTCGACCCACGGCCGCGTACGGGTGCGCACGAACGTCAGCGTATCGTCGATGGCCGCTTTCGCGATGCCGGCATCGATCGCCGCCTGGATGATCTGCGACAGCGGGCCGTTGAGCGTCGGCTCGTCCGACACGCGCTGCGCGGGCAGTACATGCGACGCGGGCACGCGCACGCCGTCGAGCACCACCGTGCCGCTCGCGGTCGTGCGCTGCCCGAACCCCGACCAGTCGTCGATCACGGTCAGCCCAGGCGTCGGCTGCGGCACGTACGCAAGCCACGCGTGCTGCGCGTCGTCGAGACCGAGCACCGGCACGTAATGCGCGAACAGCGCGCCCGTCGAGTAGAACTTCGTGCCGTCGACGACATAGTCGTCGCCGTCGCGGCGCACGCGCGTCTTCAGATCGAGCACGTGCTTCGTGCCCTTCTCCGAGAAGCCGTTGCCGAACCGCTTGCCACTCAGCACTTCCGCGAAGAAATAGCGCTTCTGCGCGTCGGTGCCGACCAGTGCGATCACGTCGACCAGCCCGAAATGGTTCTGCGGCAACTGTCCGAGCGACGCATCGGCCGCCGCGACGATCTTGATCACCTCGGTGAGCGTCACATGCGATACGCCCGCGCCGCCGTATGCCTTCGGCACCGTGATCGCCCATAGCCCCGACTGCGAGAACCATTCGATCTCGTCGCGTGGCAACCGGCGCTCCCGATCGCGTTCGGCGGCGCCTTCCGCAAGCCGCTGCGCCAGCGCATGCGCGGCCGCGATCGCCTGCGCGTCGTCGGCGATCACGCGGGCCGCTTGCGGTTTCGCTTCGGCCGACTGCTGCTGAATCGTGGCGCTCGTATCTGACATCGGGCTCTCCTGTCGAATCGCGAAAGCGTTCAATCTAGCAGTGCGCTGCAGGTCGGCAAACCGAGCGATTCTCGTAACGATATTCCTTCGGATCACAAACGACATCGAGATTCACGCACGCAACATCATGCTTCAGCGTCGCAATCGACGCCCGAACGGCGGAGCGTCCCCAGCCGGTCCGCGTAATGCTCGTCGACGATAACGATCTGCGAATCCGTTATTGGAACGCCCGCCCCGCGCTTCCTATACTGGCCTCCCGGCGCAAAAACGGCACCGCCCTTCGAGGAAATCCGCATGACTTCGTCGCACGCAGACACCGAGCTTTCCACCGGCACCGACTACGACGCACTCGCGAGCCGGTTCCGGCCGATATTCGACCGCATCGCCGCTGGCACCGCCGAACGCGAACGCCGCCGCGAACTGCCGCACGAAGCGATCGGCTGGCTGAAGGCGGCCGGCTTCGGCGCGATACGGCTGCCGGTACGCGACGGCGGTGCCGGCGCATCGCTGCCGCAGTTGTTCCGGCTCTTGATCGAGCTCGCCGCCGCCGATTCCAATCTGCCGCAGGCGTTGCGTGGACACTTCGCGTTCGTCGAGGACTGGCTGAACGCGCCGCCCGGGCCGCAACGCACGACATGGTTCGACCGGTTCGCGAGCGGCCAGCTCGTCGGCAACGCGTGGTCGGAGGCCGGCGACGTGCCGCTCGGCCAGACCATCACGAAGGTGTCGGAGCAGAACGGCCGGCTCGTGCTGAACGGGCGGAAGTTCTACAGCACGGGCAGCCTGTTCGCCGACTGGATCGACGTGTTCGCGCAGCGCGCGCACGACGGCAGCGACGTGATCGTCGCCGTCGCGACCGCACAGCCCGGCGTGATCAGAGAAGACGACTGGGACGGCTTCGGCCAGACGACCACCGGCAGCGGCACGACGCACTTCGAGAATGCGACGGTCGACGCCGACAACGTGATCGACTTCGCACGCCGCTTCAAGTACCAGACCGCGTTCTACCAGCTCTTCCACGTCGCGACGCTGGCCGGCATCGGCCACGCGATCGTGCGCGACGCGGGCGCGCTCGTGCGCGCTCGCACCCGCGTGTACAGCCACGGCAACGCCGCACGCGCGGGCGACGATGCGCAGCTCCAGCAGGTGATCGGCGAGATCGCGTCATGGGCCTACGCGGCCGACGCGCTCGCGCTGCGCGCCGCGCAGCCGCTTCAGCTCGCCTACGAAACCCGCTTCGGTGGCGACGAACAGGCCGAGCACGACGCGAACGTCGCGGCCGAAATCGAATCCGCGCAGAGCCAGCTCGTCGTGTCCGAACTCGTACTGCGCGCCGCGACACGCCTGTTCGACGCGCTCGGTGCGTCCGCCACGCGCAGCACGACCGCGCTCGACCGCCACTGGCGCAATGCGCGCACGGTGTCGTCGCACAATCCGCTCGTCTACAAGGCCAGGATCGTCGGCGACTGGGTCATCAACGGCCGTACGCCGCCGTTCGTCTGGCGCGTCGGCAACGGCACGAGCCCGAGTACTGAAACGGGAGTCGTTCGATGAGCAAGACCATCCGCTTCAACGCGTTCGAGATGAACTGCGTCGGCCATCAGTCGCCGGGGCTGTGGGCGCATCCGCGCGACCGTTCGTGGCAGTACAAGGACCTCGATTACTGGACCGACCTCGCCCGCATTCTCGAACGCGGGATCTTCGACGCGATCTTCATCGCGGACGTGATCGGCTATTACGACGTCTACAAGGGCAGCAACTACCACGCGCTGCACCAGGCCGCGCAGATTCCGGTCAACGACCCGCTGCAGCTCGCGGCGCCGATCGCGATGGCGACCGAGCATCTCGGCATCGGCATCACCGCGTCGACCACGTTCGAGCACCCGTACACGTTCGCGCGCCGGCTGTCGACCGCCGACCATCACACCAAGGGCCGGCTCGCGTGGAACATCGTCACGTCCTATCTGGAAAGTGGCGCGAAGAACGTCGGCGATCACGGCTTGCGCACGCACGACGACCGTTATGCGGTCGCGGCCGAATACGTGGAGGTGCTGTACAAGCTGTTCGAGGGCAGCTGGGAAGACGGCGCGGTGGTGCGCGATCGCGACGGCCGCGTGTTCACGCATCCCGAGAAGGTGCACGAGATCGGCCATAAGGGCCGCTTCTTCGACGTGCCCGGCTATCACCTGTGCGAACCATCGCCGCAGCGCACGCCGGTGCTGTTCCAGGCCGGCGCGTCCGGCCCCGGCAAGGCGTTCGCCGCGCAGCACGCCGAATGCGTGTTCGTCGCCGCGCCGACCCGCGAGCAGCTCGCGCGCTACGTGGCCGATGTGCGCGCGCAGGCCGCCGCCGCGGGCCGCGATCCGCGCCGGGTGCTGATCTACAACCTCGTCACGGTGATCGTCGACGAAACCGACGAAAAAGCACAGGCCAAGTTCGACGAGTACCGCCGCTACGTGTCGTACGACGGCTCGCTGGTGTTCATGTCCGGCTGGACCGGCATCGACTTCGGCCAGTATGCGCCGGCCGATCCGGTCAGGCGCGTCGAAACCAATGCGATCGTGTCGGCGGTCGAGCACCTGGCGGGCGGCGACACCGCGTGGACGATCGAGGCGCTGGCGGCATGGGGCGGCATCGGCGGACTCGGCCCGGTGTTCGTCGGGTCGGCGGCGACCGTGGCGGACATCCTGCAGGAATGGGTTGCCGCAACCGACGTGGATGGCTTCAATCTCGCGTATGCGGTCGCGCATGAAACCTTCGAAGACATCGTGCGCTTTCTCGTTCCGGAGCTGCAACGGCGCGGCGTCTATCCGACGCAGTATGCGCCGGGCACGCTGCGCGAGAAACTGTTCGGCGGCTCGGCGCGGCTGCCGGACGAGCATCCGGCCGCGCAGTTTCGCGATATCGAGCAGGTCAAGCGCGATGCCGAGCGGGAGGCCGTCAGCGCGTGACGGCAAGGTCGAAGCCGGCTTGCCCGCATTCGGCGGCGACCGGTTTCAGCGCAAACGGCTTCGTGCAGTCCGACGAAGCCGTTGGTATTTTCCGGGGCGGTGAACGCTCCCCCGCCAGCGCTTACGCGGCGCTTTCGTCGTCGATGTCGCGCGCCGTCGGCTCGTCACGCACGATCAACAGAAACACGATCGGCGTGATGACCGCGCTGATCGCGACGACCCAGAACATGTCCGTACCGAGACGGGCCTGCAGGATCGGCAGCACGAACAGCGCAAGCGCCTGGCCGATGCCGCACAGCGAACGCCGAAGCCGACACCGGATGTCCGCGATCGTCGTCACGCACGATCTCGACGAGGCACTGTCTCTCGGCGATCGCGTGCTGATGCTCGCACCGAACCCGGGCCGCGTCGACGACGAGATCCACATCGAGATCGCACGGCCGCGCGATCGGCGCGACCCGTCGCTGGCCGCTCAACGCGCGCGGTTGCTGGACGCGTTCCAGCGCTTTCACGATCGTGCCGACGGCACGAGACCCCAGCCGCACGGCCATCAGGCATCCGGAATCCGGGGGGCTTGAAACTCCCTGGCATGAGCCGGCCAGTCCTGCGAGCGTGCCGCCGCGGCGCGTCATGCACGGGTGTGCCGCAGTTCGCCGTCGATGGTCTGCGGCAACCTCAGCAGGTTGAAGATCGGGCAGACCGCTTCGACCGCCTGATGCAGCGCGCGAATCGCGTCGGGCGGCTCGGGCGACACGATGTCGAGGGTATAGCGGAGGTTGTGCGGGAACACGGGCACATGCTCGAAACCCGGCTGCTGCGCAAGCGGATGCTGATCGCCGGTCACCTCCACCTCGATCGAATCGATCTTCAGGCCGCGCTCGGCGGCCTGGATCAGCGTGATGTGCGTGAGGCAGCTGCCCAGCACGCCGAGCTGCAGCTCCGGCGACGCGGGCCCGAGGTTGTAGCCCGCGAAGTCGGGCGGACTGTCGCTGATCACCTGGAAGTCGCGAATGCGGATCTCGCGCACGCCGCTGCGGCCGAGCGCGCGCACGGTCGCCTTCAGCGGCGTCGCCTTGAAATCGGGATCGTTGTGCGCCGCTTCCTGCTTCGCACGCCAGGCGTCGCGTTTTTGGGCGAGATAGTCGTTCAGGGTCGTCATGGCCGGGTCGTCGGTGCGTCAGTCGGTTGTGTTTCGTGCAGGGCGGCGTCCGCCGCCTGCTGTCGGCGGCGCTCAGTCCGCCTTCGGAATCCATGCGGCGGTCGCCGCGTCGCTCGCGCGGAACGCCGGGAACTTCGCGCCGAGTTCGGCGACGGTCCGGATGTCGTTTTTCACGAGATCGTCGCGCGTGATCAGCGTCGGCTTGACGACGATGCGCGCTCCCGGGTCCTGGCCGGCGACGAGCAGCGCGGCGGCCCGCACCGACACGGCGCCGACGACCGCCGGATTGGTCGCGGCCGTCGCGACCCACGCGCTGTTCGGCGCGCGGATGGCCTCGATGTCCGCGGTCGAGATATCCGCGCTGTAGATGCGGATCTTCGACGACAGCTTCGCTTCGTCCGCGGCGAGCTTCGCGCCGCGCGCGAACTCGTCGTAAGGCGCGAACACGACGCGGATGTCGGGATTCGCTCGATAGGCCGCTGCCGCCTGATTCGCGACCGATTGCGCGATCGGATTGTCGACGGTGCCCCAGCGCGCCTTTTCCTGCACCTTCGGGTGCGCGCGCTTGAAGTCGCGCCATGCGGCATCGCGCCGGTCGAGCGGCGCAAAGCCGGCGACATACACATAACCGGCCGCGAATGCGTCGCCGTTGTCCTTGACCGCCTGACCGAGCAGCAGGTTGGCCAGGTCGCGATCGCTCTGCTCGATTTGCGGCACCTTCAGATTGCCGAGATCGACGTCGAACGCGACGACCTTGATCCCCTTGTCCAGCGCGCGCTGGACGACGTCCTTCAACGCTTCGGGCAAGCCGTGGTTGACGATGATCGCGGACACGCCGATGCCGATCGCCTGCTGGATCTGCTCGCGCTGTTCGGCCGCGTCCTGCCGGCCCTCGTAGATGCGAAAATCGACGCCGAGCGCCTTCGCCTGCTTCTGCGCGCCGGCCTCGTAGGCCTGGAAGAAGTCGCCGGTCGACAGATAGTTGACGAGCGCGATCTTCACGCCGCCCTTGTCGAACGGTGCGGGCGCGCCCTTGAGCGGGCCGGCGTGCGCCGCGGGTGCGAGCGCGGCCAATGCAGCTGCAAAAAACAGCGCGAGCGCGCCGACCTTCCGGTCGATGCGCGGCTTGTGGCGAAGCGACGATCGCATGGTCTGCCTGTCTCCGTGGGGACGATATCCGCACAATCTATCAGCGCGACACGCGCGCTCAAACCGAGCGATTCGGCAATGGATATTCCTTCGGATGTCAAATCGGTTGCGGCGGCAGCACTTCGATCCGGGAATAAGCAATCGAGCGCGCGCGTGATAACCGTCGCAGGAATCGATGGTTGGGGACCGCGCCCGGGGTTGACTACAGTCGCACGATTCAGCCCGCTCATTTCCTTCGGATCCTTCGACGCCATGACACGTCCCCATCGAATCCGCCGGTCGCTGGCCGGCGCACTGCTGGCGCTCGCGGCCACCGGCGCCCTCTCTCCGGTCCGCGCGCAAGGCAACGCACCGGCCGGCGCCGCGGTGCCGTCGCTGAAAGGCAAGCGGATCGGCATCACCGCGATCGGCACCGATCACTACTGGGACCTGAAGGCCTACCAGGGCGCGATCGATGAAGTGAAACGCCTGGGCGGCACGCCGATCGCACTCGATGCCGGCCGCAACGACAACCGGCAGATCGCGCAGATCCAGACGCTGATCGCGCAGAAGCCGGACGCCATCATCGAGCAGCTCGGCACGGCGACCGTGCTGGAGCCGTGGCTGCAGAAGATCCGGCAGGCCGGCATTCCGCTGTTCACGATCGACACGGCCTCGCCGTCGAGCCTGAACGTCACGACCTCGGACAACTTCTTCATCGGCGAGCAGCTCGCGCTGAAGCTCGTCAACGACATCCACGGCGAAGGCAACATCCTGGTGTTCAACGGCTTCTACGGCGTGCCGGTGTGCGCGATCCGCTACGACCAGTTGAAGGCCGTGCTGAAGTATTACCCGAAGGTGAAGATCATCCAGCCCGAGCTGCGCGACGTGATTCCGAACACGGTCCAGAGCGCGTACGCGCAGGTGAGCCAGCTGCTCGGCAAGTATCCGAAAGGACAGATCGCCGCGATCTGGGCCGCGTGGGACGTGCCGCAGGTCGGCGCGACGCAGGCCGTCAACGCCGCGCGCCGCAGCGAGATCAAGACCTACGCGGTGGACGGCAGCCCCGACGTCGTCGCGCTCGTGAAGGACCCGAAATCGAGCGCGGCCGCCGTGGTCGCGCAGCAGCCCGCGCTGATCGGCAAGACGGCGGTCGACAACGTCGCGCGCTACCTGGCCGGAGACCGCGCGCTGCCGCCCTATACGTACGTGCCGTCGCTGCTCGTCACGAAGGACAACGCCGGCACGGCGCAACAGACGCTCGGGCAGACGGGGCCGCAATGAGCGCCGGCGCGGGCCCGTCCGCGCTGGCGCTGCGCGGGATCGTCAAGCGCTTCGACGGCGTGCCGGCGTTGCGCGGCGCGTCGCTGGACGTCGCGCGCGGCACCGTGCACGGCCTGATCGGCCAGAACGGCGCGGGCAAGTCGACGCTGATCCGGATACTCGCCGGCATCGACACGGCCGACGGCGGCACGCTCGAGATCGACGGCGTCGCGCGGCCGCTCGCCGCCAACGGGTCGCGCGCGCCGTCGTCCGGCATCGAATTCATTCACCAGGAGCGCCTGCTGCCGGCCACCTTCACGGTCGCCGAAGCGCTGGCGCTCGGCCGCGAGCCCGCGTTCGGCGCGGGGGCGCCCGGGCTGCTCGACATGCGGCGCATGCGGCGCGCGGCGCACGCTGCGCTGCAGCGGCATTTCGGCATCGCGCTGCCGCCGGACCGGCTGATCGCCGAGCTCAGCGTTGCCGAGCGGCAGATCGTGCAGATCACGCGCGCGCTGATGCGCGACCCGCGCATCCTCGTGCTCGACGAGCCGACCGCCGCGCTCGTGAGCCGCGAGGTCGATCGGCTTCTGCAGACCCTGGACCGTCTGCGGCAGCGCGGACTGACGATCCTCTACGTATCGCACTACCTGGACGAGATCGCGACGCTGTGCGATCGCGTGACTGTGCTGCGCGACGGCGTCGACGTCGCGCACGTCGACGCGCGCACCACGTCGACGGAAGCGCTCGTCGCGGCGATGCTCGGCACGGACGCCGCGCCGCGCCCGCGCGGACCGTCCCGCGTGCCCGGTCAGCCGGTGCTGCAGGTGACCGGGTTGTCCGTGCGCGGTCGTTTCGACGACGTGTCTTTCGACGTGCGGCGCGGCGAGATCGTCGGCATGACGGGGGCTGCTCGGCTCCGGCGGCAAGCAGGTCGTACGCGGCCTGTTCGGCCTGGAGCGCGGCATGCGGGGCGAGATCGGCATCGACGACCGCATGGCCCGGCTGCGCGGCCCGCGCGACGCGGTCCGGCACGGCATCGCGTTCGTGCCGGAAGACCGCCGCTCGCACGGCGTCGCGCCGGCGCTGTCGGTGCGCGAGAACGTCACGCTCGCGAGCCTCGGGCGGTTCAGCCGTGCCGGCTTGCTCGCGCGGCGCCGGGAGGACGACACGGTGCGGCGGCTGATCGCGGACCTGGGCATCCGGACGCCGGGCCCGGACGCGCCGGTGCGCCAGCTGTCCGGCGGCAACCAGCAGAAGGTCGCGCTCGCAAAATGGCTGAGCCGCGGCGCCGAGCGGACCTCGCCCGTGTACCTGCTCGACGAGCCGACGGTGGGCGTCGATATCGGCGCCAAGGCGGAAATCTACCGGCTGCTCGACCGGCTCGCGCGCGACGGGGCCGCGATCCTGCTGTTTTCCAGCGACCTGCTCGAACTGCTGGAGCTCGCCGACCGCGTGCTCGTGATGGCGCGCGGCCGGATCGTGCACGAGGTCGCGACGCGCGACACCACTCGCCAGGACCTGCTCGCGTGGGCGAGCGGCGCGCGCGGCCGCACGCCGCCACGGGAGGTCGCCGCATGAGCCGGCCGCTCGACAGCCAGCCGCAGGCATCCGGCGGCGCCGCCTTCGTGCGGCCGCCGGCTGTATCGGACGCGCAATTCTGGCTGCGCTGGGGCGCACTGCTGGCGTTCGCGGTGGTGTTCGCGGCATTCGCCGCCAGTTCGCCGCTCTTTCTCACGGTTGCGAATCTCGCGAACGTGCTGCAGCAATCCGTCGTGATCGGCTTGCTCGGCTTCGGCCTGACGGTCGTGCTGATCGGCGGCGGCCCGGACCCGATCCGCGGCGGCCTCGACCTGTCGGTCGCGGCGAACCTGGGCCTGTGCGCGGCCGTGCAGGCAGTCGCGCTGCGCGACGGCGCGACGGATGGCGCGGCGCTCGCGCTGATGCTCGCCACCGGCGCGGCCGTCGGCGCGCTGAACGCGTTCGCCGTGATCGTGCTGCGCATCTTCCCGCTGCTCGCCACGCTGACGACGATGAACCTGTGCGCCGGCTTCGAACTGGTGCTGACGCAAAACACCTCGGTCGCGGCGGCAAGCCCGCTGCTGGCTTTCCTGCTCGGCAACGGCCCGTTCGATATCCCACATCTCGCGTACGCGCTGCCGGGCGCCGCACTGCTGTTTACCGTGCTGGTTCACCGGACCCGCTTCGGCCTGCGGCTCGCCGCGACCGGTGCACATCGCCACGCCGCGCGCGCCGCCGGGCTGCGCGTGAACGCCTATGTCGCGGCCAGCTACGTGCTGAGCGGGATCGCGGCCGCGCTCGCCGCGCTCGCGTCGAGCGCGTTGCTGAGCGGCAGCGCGCCCGGTGCCGGCGAAAACCTGCTGGCCGTCGTCGCGGCCGCGCTGCTCGGCGTCGTGTTCTCGCGGCGGCTCGTGCCGACGGTGCCGGGTACGCTGCTCGCCGTGCTGTTCATCGGCATCGTCGGCAACGGCTTTCAGCTCGACAACGTCTCGAGCTACTGGATCAACGGCGTCGAAGGCGCGTCGATCCTGTTCGTCGTCGCGACGACCGCCGTGATTCGGCGCCGCCATGCGGAAGACCCCGCCCATGACTGAATGGACCGACCGCCTGCAGCGGTTCTCGCTCGTGGCCGCGCTCGTCGCGGTATTCGTCTTCTTCGCGGTGTGCGCGCCCGGGTTCGCGCGGCCCGCCAACCTCGCCGACGTGCTGACCAACAACTTCGCACTGCTGGCGATTGCCGCGCTCGGCATGACGCTCGCGCTGTCGATCGGCGCGGTCGACCTGTCGCTCGGCACCGCGATCGACTTCGCCAGCCTCGTGTTCGTGCAACTGTGCGCGCAGCAGGTCGGCGTGCTGCCCGCGCTCGCGGGCGGCCTTTGCGCGGCGCTGCTGGTCGGCGCGTTCAACGGCGCGCTGATCGCCGGGCTCGGAATCGCGCCGTTTCTCGCGACGCTCGGCACACTGTTCATCGGCCAGACCGTTCAGCAACTCGCCACCGGCGGCGGACAGCCCGTCTACCTGCTGAATGCGGCGTTGCCGCCGCTGTTCGGGGCGCTCGCGCACGGCACGTTCGCCGGCGCGCCGGTGCCGCTGTGGATCGTCGGCACGCTGGCCGTCGCCGTGCATGTCGCGCTCGCGCACTCCACGTTCGGGCGGCGCAGCATCGCGCTCGGCGCGCAGGCCGGCGTGGCGCGCTACTCGGGCCTGCCGGTCGCGGCGACCATCGTCGTGACGTGCGTTGCGAGCGCACTGGTCTACGGCGTGGTCGGCCTGCTGCTGTCGTCGACGGTCAAGGCCTACGTGCCGCAAGCCGGCAACGGTTTCCTGCTGAACGCGATCGGCGCGACGTTCATCGGCACGACGCTGTCGCCGATGCGCCGCCCCGGCGTGACCGGCACACTGCTCGGCGTGCTGCTGATCAGCCTGGTCGCCAACGGGCTGCTGCTGATCGGCTGGAATTTCTACTGGCAGCAGGTGGCCACCGGCGCGCTGATCCTCGCCGTGCTCGCGCTGAGCTTCGCGACACGGCGCAGCCGAGCCGCTTGACGCGGCGCCGCGCGCCCCGCCCCGTCACGCATGCGCGTCCGCACGGCGGCCGATGCCGAACGTGAACGCCAGCGCGAGCACCAGCAACACGCCCTTGATGAAGTCCTGCATGTAGTACGGCGCGTTCAGCATCGTCAGCCCGTTGAGCAGCACGCCGACGAATACCGCGCCCACGACCGTGCCGAACACGTTCGGCCGCTTGGCACCCCACACGGCGTAACCCACCAGCGCGGCGGCCACCGCGTCGAGCAGCAGCGAATGCCCGGCGCTCGCGTCGCCGCGTCCGACCCGCGCGGCGATCAGCACGCCGCCCAGCGACGCGATCGCGCCCGACACGACATACGCGGCGACCCGGTAGCGCGCGGCCGGCGCGCCGGCGAGCCGCGCGGCCGTCTCGTTGCCGCCGATCGCATAGATCACGCGGCCCCAGCGCGTCGCCTCCATCGCGACGCAGGCCAGCACCGTCACCGCCGCGAGCAACAGCACCGGCAACGGCACGACGTCGAACAGGCGCAGGCGCCCGAGCGCGAGAAACGCGGCGGGGAACACGCCCGTCGCGTCCGTGCCGTCGGGCAGCACCGAACCGGTCGCGAGCGACCGGCCGCCGGTCGGGATCAGCTGCAGGCCCGCCAGCAGGAACAGCGTGCCGAGCGTCGCGAGCTGGTCGGGCACGCGCAGCCGTGTAATCAGCAGGCCGTTGAACAACCCGGCGGCCACGCCGAGCGCGACGCAGGCGGCCACCGCCGCGAGCGTGCCGCCGTGCCAGACGACCAGCACGTAGCTGGCGGCCATCTGCGCGGACGCGGCGACGCTGCCCACCGACAGGTCGAAGCCGCCGGCCGCGAGCGTGATCGTCACGCCAATGCCGAGCAGCGCGACGATCGACACCGCCTGAAGGATGCTGAACAGGTTGTCGAGGTTCAGGAACGCGGGCTCCCTGAGTGCGAACACGGCGACGAGGGCGGCCAGCACGAGCAGGATGCCCGTGCGTTCGAGCGCCGCGCGGATGCGGGCCGGCGCGGGACGGCGCGCCCGCTCGCCAGGCAATGCATCGGGCACGACGGAAGTGGAAACGGGTTTCATGGGAGGCGCAGTCATTCAGGAGGAAGACGAAAGCGGATGGTCGAGCGTGGCGCGATCGAAACGCACGATGCGATCGGCGATCTCGGCCGCTTCCTCGAGATCGCTGACGAACACGAGCGTCGCGCGCTCGTGCGCGTGGCGCCGCAGCGTATCGACGATATCGGCGCGCGCGCCGGCATCGATGCCCTGGAACGGTTCGTCGAGCAGCAGCAGCCGCGCGCGTTCCGCGTGCCAGCGCGCGAGCACGACTTTCTGCTGGTTGCCGCCGGACAGGCGCACGAGCCGGTCGTCCGGGCCCGTGCAGCGGATGCCGAAGGCGGCGATCGCGGCCGCGGCGGCGGCGCGTTCGCGGGCCGGCCGCAGCGCGCCGCCCGTGAACCAGCGCGACAGGAACGGAAAGCTGATCGTGCCGGCGATCGACGCGAACGGCACGCTGTCGGGAAACAGCGACGTGCGCCAGCGGTCCTCGCCGGCCAGGAACACGCCGGCTCGAATGGCATCGGCCGGCGAGCGCGGCCGCCACGGCCGGCCGTCGAGCGCCATCTCGCCGGCAGCCGCGCGCACGGTGCCAAAGATCACGCTGGCGAGGCACGACTTGCCGCCGCCGACCGGGCCCGCGATCGCGACGATCTCGCCGCGCCGGACGTCGAGATCGAACGGCACGCTGGTCGGCGACAGCCGGAGGTTCCGCAGGCTGAGGCCCGCTTCGGGCGACGACGCGGCGCGGCCCGCGTCCGCCGCGCGTGCTTTCGGCAACGGCCGCCCGATCATCGTTTCCACCGCGGCATCGAAGTCGACCGGCGCGGCCAGATCGGCGACGATCCGGCCGTCGCGGACGATCGCCACGCGATCGGCGATGCGGCGCAAGTCACCGAGCCGGTGCGACACCAGCAGGATCGCGCCCCCGTCGTCGCGCAACGCGTCCAGCAGCCCGAAGAGCCGCTCCGCTTCCGGCGCGGACAGGCTCGCGGTCGGCTCGTCGAGGATCAGCAGGCCGGGCTGCCCGGCGAGCGCGCGCGCCAGCGTCACGCGCTGCTGATCGGCCAGCGACAGCGACGCGAGCGGCGCCGACAGATCGGCGTCGAGCCCGACGCGCGCGGCGAGCGGTCGCGCCGCGG
>NZ_JBNCAB010000051.1:0-52307 GCF_049805555.1 Burkholderia sp. DN3021
TGCCCGCGACAGGCGGCAGCGGCAGGCCGAGCGGCACGCGGCCGGCATCGGCCTCGTCCGGCGACGCGCGGCGCACGATCAGCGGCCAGCCGCGTTCGGCCCACGCGCGCACGAGCGGATCGGCCGCGAGCGCGGGATCGCGCGCGAATGCCGCGCCCCACCCCGCCGCCGTCAGCGTGACGAGCGTGTGGCGGCGCAGCGGCATCTCAGCGTGCGGCACGCGCGAGTTCCTCGACGCGCCGCGCGACGTCGGCCGCCACCGGCCGGCCGCGCGCCGCGCGCCGGTCGATGCGGTCGACCGGCTTGCCGAGCCATTCGCCGACCTGCCCGTCGAGCGCGCGGGACGGATCGAGCACGGCATCGACGGCGCCCATCTTCACGAGATTGTCGAGCCCGGGCGCGAACACGGGCGTCGAGCGCGCCATCTCCTTCAGCACGTCGATCGGCAGCTTGGTCACGCGCGACATCGACGGCAGGTCCATCACCTCCGGCTCGGCGCCCGGCACCGCGAGCAGCGTGCGCGTCGCGAGCGCGGTCGCGATGAATGCGCCCGCAGCCGTGTGGCCGTACAGCACGCCGATCGTCCGATGCCCGGCGAGATCCGCGTGCATCAGGCACTTCGCGAGATGCGACAGCCCTTCGTTCAGGCCGAGCAGTTCGTCGCGCTTGCTCATCCGCTGGCTGTCGCTGTCGACGAGCACGAGGATCGGCGTGCCGCCGCCGCGCGCGATCGTATCGAGCACGCGCGACGCGAGCGTCAGCGCCTCGTCGATGCCGAACGGCAAACGGTCGGCGACGCCGATCACGTCGACGCGCGTGCCGGCCAGTTCTGCGTGGCCCGTCAGCAGGCCGCCGGTGCGCACGATCGAATGGCCTTTCGGAAACAGCGAGATCAGGACTTCATCGAGCGTCATGCTGCCTCCCGCCGGGCAGCCCCAAGGAGGGAGCCGTGCATGGGACCGGAGTAAGCGCTGAAGCGCCAGCTCCGGTCGACAGCGAACGAAGTGCGCGTGGGGGTCGTTTCATTTCGGCTCCTGTAACTGGTCGGCGAGTTTCGCGAACGCCCCGTCGGGCATCCCGGGAATCGCTTCGGGCGTGTCTGCGCCGAGCGCACGCCATACGTCGAGCGCATCCTTGCATGCACCGAACCGTTCGACACGCGCTTCGAGGCGCGCCTGTTCCTCATGCAGCATCGCCGCATCGAACTTCGGCGCGCAGCCGATCAAGTCGAGCGCCGCCGCGCGGAACGCGTCCGGCGTATCGGCGACATAGCGGTCCGCACCGCCGATCAGCCGCCGGTGCTTGCCGCCCATCGTGCGCCAGATCAGCGCGCGGTCCTTCGCGTCGAATTCGTCGACGCCGCGATTGGTCTCGATCACTTCGGGGCCCGATACGCTGATGCGCCCCTGCTCCGACACCGCGAGCGCCGAACAGCACGCGGCGAGCAACCCGCCGCCGCCGTAGCAGCCCGCGCGCCCGCCGATCAACCCGATCACCGGCACGCCGGCCGCGCGCGCATCGACGAGCGCACGCATGATCTCGGCGATCGCCAGCTCGCCCGCGTTCGCTTCCTGCAGCCGCACGCCGCCCGTATCGAACAGGATCAGCACCGGCTTGCCGACTTCGCGCGCGGCGCGCAGCAAGCCGGTGAGCTTCGCGCCGTGCACTTCGCCGAACGCACCGCCCATGAAACGGCCTTCCTGCGCGGCGATAAACACCGGCCGGCCGTCGAGCCGGCCGTGGCCGACCACCATCCCGTCGTCGAACTGCTGCGGCAGGTCGAACAGCGGCAGGTGCGGGCTCGTCACGCGTTCGGCCGGCCCGAGGAATTCGCTGAAACTGCCCGCGTCGAGCAGCCCGTCGATGCGCTGCCGCGCCGACGCTTCGTACCAGCTCGCGCGGTTCGCGACGAACGCGGGCGCGTCGTGGATCACGTCGGTCATCATGCGTCTCCCTCGATCGCGCGCACGGCCTGCGCGAGCCGCAGCGACACCATGTCGGGCCGCGCGCCGCCGTCGTTGATCGACAGCTTCAGGCCGCCCGGCGTGCGCCGCTCGACGAAATCCGATACGACGGCCTGCCACACCGCGCCGAAGCCGACCGCCGCGGTGCGGATGTCGATCTCGCATTCGTTGCCCGGCAGCACGCGCTCGACGAGCACTTCGAGATTGCCGGACGCGACCACGCCGACGAGCGCCGCGGCCTGCTCGCCCTTCGCGCGCTCGCGCGCGGTGAAGCGATAGTTCAACTGTTCCATGCCCTCTTCCTCACCAGTTGCGGAACCGGGCCGGCGGCGCATAGAGCCCGCCCGACCAGTGCACGAGATCCTTGATCGAGCGCGCGGCGAGCCAGCGGCGGTCGGCGTCGAGCGGATCGATGCCGAGATCCTCCGGGCGGCGGATCACGCCGCGCTCGCGCAGCCGCTCGACCATCTTCCGGTCGCGGCCGCGGCCGATGTCCGTATAGCCGGCGACGCCGCGGATCGCGTGCTCGCGCTCGTCCTTGTCGCGGCACATCAGCAGGTTCGCGATCCCTTCCTCGGTGACGATGTGCGTGACGTCGTCGCCATAGACCATGATCGGCGCGAGATCGAGCTGCAGTTTGTCGGCGAGCTTCAGCGCATCGAGCTTCTCGACGAACATCGGCACGTTCTTGTCGCCGAACGTCTCGCCGATCTGCACGACGAGCTTGCGGCCGCGCCGCAGCGCCGCCGGCGTGTCGGGATCGGCTTGCGCGCCGGCCTTCAGCCACGGCTCGCTCGGATGGCGCCGCCCGCGCGCGTCGCTGCCCATGTTCGGCGCGCCGCCGAAGCCGGCGATCCGCTCGGCCGTGACCGTCGACGAATGGCCGGACAAATCGATCTGCAGCGTCGAGCCGATGAACATGTCGCACGCATAGAGGCCGGCCGTCTGGCAGAACGCGCGGTTCGAGCGCAGCGACCCGTCCGGGCCCGTGAACCACACGTCGGAACGCGCGCGAATGTAGTCGTCCATCCCGACCTCGGAGCCGAAGCAGTGGACCTGCTCGACCCAGCCCGATTCGATCGCCGGAATCAGCGTCGGGTGCGGATTGAGCGCCCAGTGCGTGCAGACCTTGCCCTTCAGCCCGAGCTTCTCGCCGTAGGTCGGCAGCAGCAGCTCGATCGCGGCGGTGTTGAAGCCGATCCCGTGGTTCAGGCGCTTGATGCCGTACGGCTCGTAGATGCCCTTGATCGCGAGCATCGCGGTGAGGATCTGCGTTTCGGTGATCGCGGCCGGATCGCGCGTGAACAGCGGCTCGACGTAGAACGGCCGGCCGGCCTCGACGACGAAATGCACGCGGTCGCCGGGGATGTCGACGCGCGGCACCTTGTCGACGATACGGTCGACCTGCGCGATCACGATGCCGTCCTTGAATGCGGTGGCCTCGACGACGGTCGGCGTGTCCTCGGTGTTCGGGCCCGTGTACAGGTTGCCGTCGCGGTCGGCGCTGACCGCGGCGATCAGCGCGACGTGCGGCGTGAGGTCGATGAAGTAGCGCGCGAACAGCTCGAGATAGGTGTGCACCGCGCCGAGCGCGATCTTGCCGCCGAACAGCAGCTTCGCGATCCGCTGTGACTGCGGGCCCGAATACGCGAAGTCGAGACGCTTCGCGATGCCACGCTCGAACACGTCGAGATGCTCGGGCAGCACGACGCCCGACTGCACCATGTGCAGGTCGTGCACCTTCGCGCTGTCGACGTCGGCGAGCGCCGTCGCGAGCAGGTCGGCCTGCTTCTGGTTGTCGCCTTCGAGGCACACGCGGTCACCCGGCCGCAGCACCGCTTCGAGCAACGCCACGGTGTCGCGCGCATCGACCCGCTTGCCTTGCGCGTAAACCGCGCCGGCCGCGAGGCGTGCATCGCGCGCCTGCCGCGCGTGATTCCATCCCGTCATGAACAGTTCTCCCGCTTCGATGGTTCAGCGGCATTCTAAGCCTGGCGCCGCCGCCGATTGATGATGTTGACGAATGCGACTCAGAGGACGCCGCGATGGATGCGGCCCGCGTGCGGGCAGCATCCATCGGCCTAGCCGCCGACCAGCGCGCGCGTCGTGAAGAACAGCACCGACGGGCCGAGCAGGCAGCCGACGCCCGTATGGAACGTCGCGACCAGCGCGCCGTACGGGACGAGCCGGCGGTCGGTCGCGGCGAGCCCCGCGCTCACGCCGCTGACGGTGCCCGCGAGGCCGCCGAAGATCATCGCGGAACGCGGCGTCTTCAGGCCCATGAAGTTGGCAGCGACCGGCGTGCCGACCATCACGATGATCGCCTTCACGAGCCCCGTCGCGATGCTGAGCGCGATCACGTCGGAGCTCGCACCGATCGCCGCGCCCGTGACGGGCCCGACGATGTACGTGACGGCGCCCGCGCCGATGGTCGTCATGCTGACCGCGTCGGTATAGCCGAACGCGCGCGCGATGCACGCGCCGACGATGAACGGCAGCACGGTGCCGAGCAGCAGCGACACGACGCCGACGAGCCCGGCCTTGCGCGCCTCGGTCGGCTGCACTTCGAACGCGGTCGCGACGATCGCGAAATCGCGCAGCATCGCGCCGCCCATCAGGCCGACGCCCGCGAACAGCGGCACGTCGGCGATCCCCTTCTCGCCGCCGGTGAACGCGCCGCCGACATACGCGAGCGCGAGACCGATCACGATCGCGATCGCGGAGCCGTGCACGCGGCCGAACGTGAGCTTGCGCGACGCGATCGACGACAGCCACATGATCAGGCCGACCAGCGCGAACGACGCGACGAGCCCGTTGTGGGCGACGACTTTTTCGAGCATCTGCAGCATGGCGGCCTCCGTTACTGTTCTTCGAATTGCGGCACGCCCGCGAAGGCCGTGTCGTCGCGCCCCATGCGCACGAGTACCGCGATGCAGCATGCGCAGATCGCGACCGCGCCGACGGCGGCCAGCAGCGCGACCGGGCCGCCCTTCAGCGCGGCGACGACGTTCTGGTTCGCGGCCATCGCGACGACGACCGGGATGTACATCGCGCCCCAGAAGCCGACGCCGGCCTCGGTCTCCTTCGGCAGCCAGCCGCGCCGGTGCAGCCACAGGCGCAGGCAGATCAGCAGCAGCATCGCGATGCCGACCCCGCCGACGTTGGTCTTCACGCCGATGGCCGTGCCCAGCAGGTCGCCGAGGAACAGTCCGGCCAGGTGGCAGAACGCCAGCAGCGCGGTTCCGTAGATGATCATGAGTCGTCTCCAGTCTCTTCGTGACGGGCGCCTGACGCGTGCGGGAGGCGGGCCCGCACGCCGATCCCGTGCGCGGACTTGTCTCCTGCGGCGGTGCGCCGCGGCCCGGCGGCCCGTCGTGCGGGCGCGTTCTCGGGCGGTCGATGGGATGATGCGGTTTCGGGCCGGACGCCGGATGCCGTAGACTGACCGATGCAGCCGCCGGCACGACGCGGACCACGCGTCCGGTTCGTCCCGTTACACGGGCCGCACCGGGGCGTGATCCGATACTAGCGCCGCAATATCCGGCCATTTATGAAGTTGTCGAAACCGATTCAGTGGATTTAGCAATGCGTCCGTTACCGCCCGAGCTGCTGCGCAGCTTCGTCGCCGTCGCCCAGTCCGGCAGCTTCACCGCCGCGTCCGAGCGCGTGAACCTGTCGCAGTCGACCGTCAGCCAGCACATCCGCCGCCTCGAGGAGCTGCTCGACCGGCCGCTGTTCGAGCGCGACACGCGCAACGTTCACCTGTCGCAGCACGGCGACGCGCTGTTCCGCTACGCGGTGCGCATCCTCGAACTGATGGACGAAGCCGTCACGTCGGTGTGCGGGCCGCCGCTGTCGGGCAAGGTGCGGCTTGCGATGTCGGAGGATTTCGCATCGACGCACCTGACGTCCGCGCTCGCGAGCTTCGTGCAGCGCAATCCGGAAGTCGAGCTCGCGATCTCGACCGGGCTGTCGGGCGATCTGTTCGACGCACTCGACGAAGGCAGGCACGATCTCGTGTTCGCGAAGCGCATCGCGGGCAGCCGACGCGGCCGCGTAATCCGCAGCGAGCCGCTGTACTGGTGCACCGGCCCCGATTCGCGGATCACCGGCCACGAGGCCGTGCTGCCGCTCGCATTGCATCCGGAGCCGAGCGTGTCGCGGCGCCGCGTGCTCGAAACGCTCGACGCGATCGGCCGGCCTTACCGGATCGCGGTGGTGAGCAGCAGCATCGCGGTACTGCGCGCGGCCGCAAGCGCGGGGCTCGGCGTCAGCGCGTTCGCCGGCTACGTGATCCCGGCCGGGCTCGCGCGGCTCGACGCGGGCCTGCCCGAACTCGGCGAACTCGAATACGTGATCGACCGGCCGGCGGCCGCGTCGCGCTCGACGCTCGCGCTCGAAGCCACGCTGATCGCGGCAGCGGCGGAGTTGTAGCGGCAACAGCAGCGACGGCGGGCGACACGCATGCGCGGCCGTGCCCGCAACTGACAGCTTTGCCCGGAACACGTCATCGTCCGCGCAGCACCCGCTCGCGACAATGGGACTCGTCGGAACGCACGGCAAGCCGCCGCGCGCATCCGGTGTCCCGTCCCCTTGATCGGAGCGCACCATGAACGTCTTGCGATTCGCCGTCGCGACCACAGCCGCCGCCCTGCTTTCCCCCGCCTTCGCCCAGACCGATGCCGCCGCGCCCGGACAGGGCCTGACACGCGCGGAAGTCATCGCCCAGTTGAAGCAAGCCTATCTCGACGGCGAACTGCCGACGAACGACGGCAACTATCCGCCGAGCGCCGCGACGCGCGCGCGCAACCGCGAACTCGTGCAGGCCGCGAGCCCCTCGTGGCTTGCCCAGACGCCGCAGGCACCGCAAACGGCAGCGCAGCAGTAGCCGAGCGCGCCCGACCGATACCCGGCTCTGCGACGCGGTCAGGGCAGAAAGCTGCGACGCCGCGCGTCGATCAGCTCGACGAGCAGCCGGTCGCGCTCGGCCGCCAGCTCCTGCATCGAATGCTCGCCCTGGATCGCGCGCAATTCGTCGGTCAGCTTGCGGTCGACGTCCGGATCGAACGAAGGCGTGCCGAGGTCGTCCCACCAGCTCGTGATCGGCCCCGACAGATGTTCGAGGAAGTGCGCGATCCCGCCCGCGCCGCCGCCGAGGTGATAGGTCAGGCACTGCCCCATCAGCCCCCAGCGCAAGCCGGGGCCCCATGCGACCGCCTTGTCCGCATCGGCCACGCTCACGACGCCTTCGCCGACGAGGCGATACACCTCGCGGAACAGCGCGGCCGCGAGCCGGTTCGCGACGTGGCCGGTCATCTCCTTGTTGAGGACGATCGTCTGTTTGCCGAGCGCATCGTAGAAATCCTTCACGCGCGCGATCACGTCCTGGCCGGTCGCATCGCCGCCGACCAGCTCGACGAGCGGAATCAGGTGCGGCGGGTTGAACGGATGCGCGATCAGGCAGCGTTCCGGATGCTTTGCGCACGCGGTCTGGATGTCCGACATCTTCAGGCCCGACGAACTCGACGCGATCGGCACGTGCGCGGGCAGCACGGCGTCCATCTGCCGGTACAGCGCGCGCTTCAGGTCGAGCCGTTCCGGGCCGTTCTCCTGCACGAAGTCGACGCCGTCGAGCGCGCGCACGAGATCGGCGTCGAACGACAGCCGCGCGCAAAGTTCGGCGGCCCGGTCGCCGAGAAACGCGGCCAGCGCGTCGCGCAGCCGCGCGTCGGCTTGCGGCGCCGGATCGGTCGCGACGACGTCGAAGCCCTGCGTCAGATAGAAAGCGGCCCAGCTCGCGCCGATCACGCCGGCGCCGACGATCGCGATGCGTCGAATGTCCATGGTTGTCCCGTCTCGTTGGTCTGCTGATATCGCGGCGATTGTCGCATCGAATCGCACAGGCACGCGTTGACGCAAGTTGCAGATTCCCTCTTGAAATGCGCTGCAGCGGCCACTAATTACGCGTTGCCGGGCAGTGCTCCACGCAAACGCACTGCCCCCGTTTCGACCCAGTGGAGTCACCCGTCGCGCCCGCCGCAGGCGTCGCGCCGTCGCGTCTCCCGCGTTCACTGTTCCGGAGGACCATCATGAGCGGTATCCATAACGGCCAGGACCTGTTCGACGAATTCGCCCGCGTGCAGCGGCAGGTGGCGAACCTGTTCGGCGAGCTCCCGTCCGGCATCCGTGCGGTGCGCCCGGGCGCATTTCCCGCGCTCAACGTCGGCGCCACCGACGATGCGATCGAGATCGTCGCGTTCGCGCCCGGCATGGCCGCGGCCGATTTCGACGTGTCGATCGACAAGGACCTGCTGACGATCAGCGGCGAGCGCAAACCGGCGCCGCGCGGCGAAAGCGACGACGTGCGCACGTATGCGCAGGAGCGCTTTCACGGCACGTTCCGCCGCGTCGTCGAGCTGCCGCAGAATGCGGACGCCGACAACGTCAGCGCGCGTTACGAAAACGGCTGCCTGCTGATTCGCGTCGGCCGGCGCGAAGCATCGAAGCCGCGTGCGATCACCGTTCAGTAATCTTCAGGATACCGACATGAACACGAACCCGACCCTGGCCGAACGCCACACCGCCACTGCCCACCCGGCTGCCGCGGAAGCCGCGCGACGGCCCGCGATCACGCCGGCCGTCGACATCGTCGAGAACAATCTCGGCGTCACGCTGCGGGCCGACCTGCCCGGCGTGCCGCGCGAGAACCTCGACGTGAAGGTGCACGACAACACGCTGACGATCGAAGCCGACACGCACATCGACACGCCGGCCGACCTGCGCGTGCGGCATGCCGAAGTCCGCGCGCGGCGCTATGCGCGTACGTTCGTGCTGAGCCCCGATCTCGACACGTCGAGGATCGACGCGAACCTGCGCGACGGCGTGCTGACGCTGACGATTCCGCGCCGCGAAGAAACGCGCCCGCGCCGCATCGACGTGACGGCAAGCAACGCGTAAGCGTCGGCGCGCCGACGCGCGACATGTTGCGACACGCATGAAAAAGCCCCGCCGGGCGCGATACCCGGCGGGGCCTTTTTGCAACCGGCGACGCGTGCGCGCGCGCCGTATGCGGATTCAATCGAAATCGAACAGGTCGAACATCGATTTGCGGCGGCGCTGGCCGTCGTGCCGGTGACGATCGTCGTGCGAGCGGCCGTCGCGCCCCCAGCCATCGCGATCGCGCGACGCGTGGGTGTGGGCGTGGGCGTCGCGCGAAGCAGGCGGATCGTCGCGCCGCGCCGGCGCATCGCCGCCCTCGCGTGCGATCAGCTTGTCGAGTTCGCCGCGATCGAGCCACACGCCGCGGCACGTCGGACAGTAGTCGATCTCGATCGACTGGCGCTCGGCCATCAGCAGGTCGGGCGTCTTGCAGACAGGACATTTCATCGCGTTTCTCCTTTCCGTGCGAATTCCAGACGAATTCCGTATCAAGGCGCGCGAGCCGGCCGTTGCGGCAGCCTGCATCCCGCGCGCCGGCTCAGTGGCCTTCCACCCGTGCCGCGCGCTTCGCCTTCGCGCGCCGCGCCAGCATGTTCATGCCTTCGACGAAAGCCGAGAACGCCATCGCCGCGTAGATGTAACCCTTCGGCACGTGCGAACCGAAGCCTTCGGCGATCAGCGTCATGCCGATCACGACCAGGAACGACAGCGCAAGCATCACGATGGTCGGGTTGCGGTCGATGAAGCGTGCAAGCGGCTGCGCAGCGAACAGCATCACGGACACGGCGACGATCACCGCGACGAACATGATCGGGACGTGCTCGGTCATGCCGATCGCGGTCACGATGCTGTCGATCGAGAACACGATGTCGAGCATCACGATCTGGCCGATCGCGGCCCACATCGTCAGGCCGGCCGCGCCGCCGGAACCGCCGTCGCCGTCACCGTCGTGCGACACGTGGTGATGGATCTCGGTGGTCGCCTTCCACACGAGGAACAGGCCGCCCGACAGCAGGATCATGTCGCGCCACGAGAACGCGTGGTCGAAGAGCGTGAACACGGGTTCGGTGAGGCTCGCGATCCACGCGACGCTGCCGAGCAGCGCGAGGCGCATCACCAGCGCGAGCGCGATGCCGAGGCGCTGCGTGCGGGCACGCTGCGCTTCGGGCAGCTTGTTGCTGAGGATCGAGATGAAGATCAGGTTGTCGATGCCGAGCACGACTTCCATCACGACGAGCGTCAGGAGCGCGGCCCAGACGGCGGGATCGACGGCAAGCGTCAGCAGGTAGTCCATGAAATGGGCCGATACGAAAGTGGAAAGCCCGATGATATTCCGACCCAGGCTTCGAAAAAATCAGAGAGAATCTGATTTTAAGTTCGGTTTTTCCGAAGTTTCGATCCGATGCTCAATTTCCGACATCTGTACTATTTCTGGGTCGTCGTGAAGGAAGGCGGCTTCGCGCGCGCGGCCGGGCGGCTCGACATGGCCGTGCAGACGATCAGCGCGCAGGTGCGCGAACTCGAAAAATCGCTCGGGCACCAGTTGCTGCGGCCAGCCGGGCGCGGCGTCGCGATGACCGACGCGGGCCAGGCCGCGTATGCGCGCGCGGAGGTCATTTTCGAGATGGGGCGCCTGATTCCGGACGAAGTGCGCGCGGCGGCCAGCCAGCCGACGGTGCGGCTCGCGGTCGGCCTCGCGGACGGCATCTCCAAGCTCGCCGCGCATGCGATCCTCGCGCCCGTGCTCGACACGCCCACGCTGCGGCTGCTGTGCCACGAGGGCGAGCACGATGCGCTGCTCGCGGAACTCGCGCTGCATCATCTCGATCTCGTGCTGGCCGGCCAGGGCGCGCCGTCCGGTTCGAACCTGCGCGTGACGAGCGAGCGGCTCGTCGCGTCGCCGGTCGACTGGTATGGCCCCGCGGCACTCGTCACGCCGGCCGCGCGGCAACGCTTTCCGCAATGCCTGGCCGACCTGCCCGTGCTGCTGCCGACCGCGCATTCGGCGCTGCGCGCGCGCCTCGACCTGTGGCTGGAAGGCGAACGGATCGTGCCGCGCGTGGCCGGGGAATTCGAGGACAGCGCGCTGATGGCCGTGTTCGCGGCGCGCGGCCTCGGCGTGTTCCCGCTGAGCGAGCTCGGCGCGAACGACGCGTCGCTGCTGCGCGGCCTCAGGCGGCTCGGGCGCGCGGGCGGCGTGACCGAGGAGATCCACGCGATCCGTTCGCGGCGCGGCGAACATCATCCGCTGACGTCGCGATTGCTGGCTTCCGCGCGGCCGTCGCCGGCCGGCTAGCGCCGGTTCGCGATCGTTCTCGCCGGTAACGGTTCGCCGAAACTGTCATGGGCGGAAACAGCTCCGGAAGCGAACGCGACATCAAACGAAACTATAATGACGCCCCGGCCATCCGAGATTGCCACGCGCCCATTGCCGGCCCCGCCCTTGCGCGACGGCCGCCATCCGGTTGCCGCGCGACGCGCGCAACCCCGCGCGGCATCTCGCCGAGCCTTCTGAAAGACGCCATGCACAACCGATTTCGCCTGTTTTCCGTTTCGTGCGCGCTCGCGGCCGCGACCGTGCTGGCGGCGTGCTCGTCGCCGCCCAAGCCGATCTACCAGCAGGAACAGTTCGACGCGACGACCAGCCCGTATGCGCATACGTTCCACTCGAAATCCGACGCGGCCTGCGAGGCCGCGCGGCGCGCGCTGTTGAGCCAGGGTTATGTGGTGTCGTCGTCGCGCAACGACGCGGTCGACGGCAGCAAGAATTTCCAGCCGAACAACGACATGCACGTCGTGATCGAGTTTCACGTGGTGTGCGCGGACGCGACCGCGGACGGCTCGTCGAGCATTGCGTACGTGAACGCAGTGCAGGACCGCTACACGCTGAAGAAGTCGAATACGTCGGCCAGCGTCGGCCTCAGCGTGTTCGGCTCGCTGTCGCTGCCGATCGGGTCGAGCGACGATGCGCTCGTCAAGACCGCGAGCGAGACGATTCCCGCCGGCGTGTTCTACGAGCGCTTCTTCAATCTTGTCGACCATTTCCTGAAGATCGACCCGGCCCGCCGCGACCGCGCCACCGTGAAGGCCGCCGAGAAGGAAGCCGTCACGCCGCTGCCCGAACCCGCGCCGACGCCGCAGGGCGAACCGCTGAAGATGACGACGCCGGTCGTGCCGACGCCGCCCGCGGCGCCGGTGCCGCTTTCGGTGCCGGGTGTCGCGCCGGGGTCGGGCGCGAACGCCGTGCCGGCCGCGGCGTCGACCGTTGTCGCGCCGGCGGCGATGCGCGCGGCCGCGCCAGTGGCGGCGTCCGGTTCGGCGGCAGTATCGGCGCCTGCTCCGGCTTCGGCTCCCGCACCGGTTTCCGCGCCTGCACCTGCTTCCGGCACGGCGTCGCCGCCTGCCGGTGCGGCATCGACGCCCGCCGTTTCGGCACCGGCCGCCGCAACGCAGGCATCGGCCGTCGTGCCGGCGCCTGCGTCCGCCACGTCCGCACCCGCATCGGCATCCACGCCGTCGAGCGTCTCGACTGCGCCGGCGAACAAAACGCCCGCCCCCGCCGCTGCGAACCCCGTCGCGTCATCCGCGCCGTCCGGCGCGAGCGCACCGGCTGCGCACTGACCGGCCGTCCTGACCGGCCCTCCGTATCGTCGCGCCCGGCCGCATCCAGCGCAGCGCGACGATACGCATCCCCTTCATCCCCCAGGAATTTCCGCGCGCCCGGCTGCCTGCCGGCCGCGTTTTCGCCATTGCGATAACCGGAACGCGACGTCGACGCGTCGCGGCAAGCGCTGCATAGCCGATGCCCGCGGTCACCGAAATCGACGACCGTCCTTCCGTCGCCCGACCAACCCGCGTGGCGGCTTCCCCGCTTACCGCAACGTCGCGCGCAGCGTCTGCAGATGCTCGACGGTCGCCGTCACGCCGCCGCAGACGATCACGGCGATGTCCGATGCCGACGTCAGCACCGGCACCGGCCGTTCGAGCGCGGCCAGCGCGGCGCCGCACGCGGGCTCGACGACGATCCGGTGTTCGTCCAGGAACCGCAGCGACGCGGCCACCGCGTCCGCATCGGACACGACGACGGGATGGATCTCGTGCCGCGTCGCCCATTCGACCGCCGCATCGCACGGCCGCTTCGCGCCGAGCGTCGTCGCGATGCTCGCGATCGCCGGCAATTCGACCGGACGCCCCTGCGCGACCGAGCGCGCATAGCAGTCGGCGCCTTCCGTTTCGGCCGCGACGACCGGCACGTCGTGCCAGCCGTTACGCGCCAGCCCTTCCAGCACGCCGCACAGCAGCCCGCCGCCGCCGACCGCGAGCACGACCGCGTCGGGCTTCGGGCCGACGGCCGCCATCTCGTCGATCATCGTCGCGTGGCCCTGCCACAGCACGCGGTCGTCGAACGGATGCACGAACGCGTCGTGCTCGCCGAGCGCCGACTGCGCGAACGCGTTCGCCTCGGCCCAGCTCGCACCGTGCACGACCAGCTCCGCCCCCTCGACGCGAATCAGCTCGCGCGCGCGGGCCGACGCGCTTTCCGGCACGACGACCAGCACCGGCACGCCGAGTTCGCGCCCGCAATACGCAACCGCGATACCCGCGTTGCCGCCCGACGACGACACGAACCGCCGCGCGCCGGCCGCGTGCCGCGCTTCGCAGACGGCGCCGATGCCGCGCAGCTTGAACGAGCCCGACGGCTGCAGCGCATCGAGCTTCAGCCGGATGGTCCTGCCGAGCCGGCGGGATGCGATTTGCGAGCGGATATAAGGGGTCGGGATATGAAGCGGCATGGGGCGGGACACGATCGGAACGGAGGGAACGCACGCGACTCGCGAACGAGTGCGGCAACGACGGTCATCGTACGGCACGCACACCATGCTTTCCAATACCATCGAATGGCATTTGCTATGCTTCACAGGCATATCAACGAACCGGAACGGGCTTCGCATGCGCCAGATCGAACTGCGTCACCTGCGTTACTTCGTGGCCGTCGCGCAAGCCGGCAGCGTGATGGCCGGCGCCCGCGCGGCCGGCATCGTCCAGCCCGCGCTGTCGCGGCAGATCCGCGAACTCGAGGACGCGATCGGCACGCCGCTGCTGATCCGCCGCACCACCGGCGTCACGCTCACCGCGGCCGGCGCGAGCTTCCTGCGGGATGCGACCGGCCTGCTCGCGACGCTGCAGGACAGCCGCGAACGCGCGCTGCGCAGCGCGGCCGGCCAGCTCGGCGAACTGCGGCTCGGCGCGCTGCCGAACTGCCTGCCGCTGCCCGTCGTCGCGAACGTGCTCAAGGCGTTTCGCGACGCGTGCCCGGACGTGAAGCTGTCGATCGCGCCGATGCTGTCGGCCGAACAGGCGAGCGCGCTGGTGCGCGGCCAGCTCGATGGCGGGATCATGGCGTGGCGTCGCGACGAGGCGCCGCACCTGTCCGGCGTGCGGCTGCTGAGCGACCGTTTCGTGCTCGCGATGCCCGCGCCGCCCGGCGGACGCTTCAACACGCCGCGCACGCTGGCCGACGTCGCGAACGAGCCGTTCGTCTGGTTCGACGCACAGCGCTCCGCCGCGCACCACCGGTTCCTGATGGCGCAGTGCCGGCAGGCCGGCTTCACGCCGCGCATCGCGCAGGTCGGCAGCGACATCCCGACGCTGATCGGCCTCGTCGCGGCCGGAATGGGCTGTGCGTTCGTGCCGGAAAGCGCGTCGCCGACCTGCCCGCGCACGGTTCGGCTCGTCGCGCTCGACGAACTAGCGAGCCGTTTCGATATCGAGTTCGTGTTCGACGGCGCGGCGGCGGTACCGTCGCCCGTCGTCGCACGGTTTCTCGCGGCCGTGCGCGAGGCGGCCGGCGCACCGGATTGACCCGGTACCGGATACCGGTCAGGCGCGGCAAGCGCTCGAGCGATGCGATTCGCGCCGCCGGCCAGCAAACGGATTCCACCCTCCGTCAAATCGACGTTCAGCCGTTGCAACGCGCTAAACAGCGGCATCGCGCCCGCGAAAAATCTTTTTAAACGATGACGACGGACATCCCTGCGCCCGTATTTTTAAATTGACACCAAAAACGGCCGTTTAACGCCATTTCGAATTGTCATGTGCCGAAATATACTTCGCGCGCATCCACCCCTCGTGCCAAAGAGAGGATGCGTTTCCGCCCCGGTCACGGCCCCCTGTGACCGGGGCTTTTTTGCCTGTGCGCCGTGCCGGCAAAGGGTTTTTGGGCCGCGACGCGATGCCCGCGCCGGGTTGCAGCCAACGCATGAACGCCCCGTTCGATCTCCCCGGGCACACGCCGCTGCGCAGTCGCCGGCCGGCTCCCGGATCGCCGCGCGGAACGTGCGTCGATCCGCCGCGAACCACCGCCGGATCACGATCCCCCAACCGGATGCCGCGCCCTTCTCGTTACGACAATCTTTCGAAAACAGACTCCTCCGTTCGCACGCCCCGCCGGATCGCCGCCCGCGGGCCTCGCGCGCACGCGGGACGCGCTCCGCATTGTTGACATGGAATCAAGATAATTTCGTCCGCATGCGGCTTTTTCCGCAAAAGTAATGCAGGCACACTTCGCGCTATCGTCAACGGCCCGTGCCGTTGTCCCTCGATTACAGGAGCCCACCGCGTGAACACCACGACTTCCTCTCCTTCCCGCCCGGGCGGCAGCGCCGCGCTGCCGCTGCTGGCGCTCGCCGCCGGCGCGTTCGGCATCGGCACGACCGAGTTCTCGCCGATGGGCCTGCTGCCCGTGATCGCAGACGGCGTGCACGTGTCGATCCCGCAGGCCGGCATGCTGATCAGCGCCTATGCGATCGGCGTGATGGTCGGCGCCCCGCTGATGACGCTGCTGCTCGCGCGCTGGTCGCGCCGCTCGGCACTGATCGCGCTGATGTCGATCTTCACGATCGGCAACCTGCTGTCGGCGCTCGCGCCGGGCTACACGACGCTGCTGCTCGCCCGCCTCGTGACCAGCCTCAACCACGGCGCGTTCTTCGGGCTCGGCTCGGTGGTCGCGGCCAGCCTCGTGCCGCGCGACAAGCAGGCCAGCGCGGTCGCGACGATGTTCATGGGTCTCACGATCGCGAACGTCGGCGGCGTGCCGGCCGCGACCTGGCTCGGCCAGATCATCGGCTGGCGCATGTCGTTCGCGGCGACCGCGAGCCTCGGCCTGATCGCGATCGCCGGCCTGTTCGCCGCGCTGCCGAAGGGCGAAGCCGGCAAGATGCCCGACCTGCGCGCCGAACTGTCGGTGCTGACGCGCCCGGTCGTGCTCGGTGCGCTCGGGACGACGGTGCTCGGCGCCGGTGCGATGTTCACGCTTTACACGTATGTCGCGCCGACGCTCGAACACCTGACCGGCGCGACGCCCGGCTTCGTGACCGCGATGCTCGTGCTGATCGGCGTCGGCTTCTCGATCGGCAACATCGCGGGCGGCCGCCTGGCCGACCGCTCGCTCGACGGCACGCTGGTCGGTTTCCTGCTGCTGCTGATCGCGACGATGGCCGCGTTCCCGCTGCTCGCGAGCACGCATGCCGGCGCCGCCGTCACGCTGCTCGTGTGGGGTATCGCGACGTTCGCGGTCGTGCCGCCGCTGCAGATGCGCGTGATGCGTGCGGCTCACGAGGCACCTGGCCTCGCGTCGGCCGTCAACATCGGCGCGTTCAACCTCGGCAACGCGGTCGGCGCGGCAGCCGGCGGCGCGGCAATCTCGGCCGGCTTCGGCTATGCGGCCGTGCCCCTCGTCGGCGGGCTGATCGCTGCGGCCGGACTCGCGCTCGTCATGCTGCAGATGGCGCAGCGTCGCCACGCACCGGCCACCGCGAATTCGTAATCGCGATGCGTCCCGCGCCGGCGGCGCACGCAATCCGGCGCTGCTGCGTCAGCGCGCGCCGGCGAACCCGCCGAAGAACGCGCGCGCGTTCGCGTCGAGGCTGTCGAGGTGATAACCGCCCTCCTGCACGATCACCGTCGGCAGGCCGAGCGCGCCGACCGCGCCGCCGAGCCGCCCGAAACCGTCGGTCGTGACGGCGACCTGCGATTGCGGATCGTCCTTGTAGATGTCGAAGCCGAGCGCGAGCACGAGCGCATCGGGCTGGAACCGCGCGAGCGCGCGCAGCGCGTCGTCGAGCCGCTCGAAGAACACCGACTCCGGCGCGCCGTGCGGCATCGGCAGGTTGAGGTTGAAGCCGTCGCCCGCCCCCACGCCCGTCTCTTCCTCGTAGCCGGCGACGACCGGATAGAAGTTGGTCGGATCGCCATGAATCGATACGTACAACACGTCGTCGCGACCGTAGAAGATCTCCTGCACGCCCTGCCCGTGATGCATGTCGGTGTCGAGGATCGCGACCCGGCGATGGCGGCCGAGCAGCAATTGTGCGGCAATCGCCGCATTGTTCAAGTAGCAGAAGCCGCCGGCCGCGTCGCGACGCGCATGATGGCCGGGCGGCCGGCACAGCGCGTAGGCCTCGCGCACGCCGTCGTTGACGTCGGCCGCGGCCGCGAGCGCACCCTGCGCGGACCAGTACGCGGCACGCCACGTGTTCGCGCCGACCGGGCAGCTGCCGTCGGCGAGGTAGCGCGCGGCTTTCGCGAGTATGCCGCGCAGCGGGTTCGGATCGCGCACGAACACGTTCGACATCACTTCGTCGCCCCAGTCGTCGGGCATCTGCTTCCAGTCGCGGTGCGCGTCCTCGAGAAAGCGCAGGTAGTTCATGTCGTGCACGGCCGCGATCGGCGCGGTGCCGCGGTCGGCCGGCTCGCGCACGTCGAAGTCGAGCAACCGCACGGCCGTGACGAGCCGCGCCGCGCGCTCGGGCACTTCCTGCGGTTCGCGCATCTGCCCGCGCGACAGGTAGCTGCGCGGATGGTGCAGCAGTTGTTCGGGATGGAAATAGGTTTTCATCGTTCGTCCTCGTCGGTTCGCCGCGTCATGCATCGTGCGCGGTGGTCGCCGCTTCGGCGCGCGCGGCGACGCCGGCGCGCGCCAGCACCGCATGGAGCAGCACGTTCGCGCCGCGCGTCACGTCGTCGGGCAATGCATCCTCGGCTTCGTTGTGCGACAGGCCGTCGACGCACGGGATGAACACCATCGCGGTCGGAAAGCGGCGCGCGAGCAGGATCGCGTCGTGACCGGCGCCGCTGACGATCCGCTCGTTCGTGTAGCCGAACGCGGCCGCCGCGTGCGCGACCAGTTCGACGCAGTCGCGATCGAACGGCGTCGCCGGGCTGCGCCAGCAGGTATCGATCGCGACCTGCACGCCGCGCGCGGCGGCGACGCGCATGCACGCATCGCGCAGGTCGCGCTCCATCGCATCGACTTCGGCATCGTCGTGATGGCGCAGGTCGACCGTGAACGTCACGTCGCCGGCAATGGTGTTGCGCGACGCGTTGCGGATGCCGACCTGCCCGATCGTCGCGAGCCCGCGCGGCGCGTAGCCGGCGACGATCCGTTCGAGTTCGAGCGCGATCTGCGCGCTCGCGAAATATGCGTCCTTGCGATACGGCATCGGCGTCGTGCCCGCGTGCGCGGCGATGCCCGTTACCGTCACGTCGAGCCAGCGGATCGCCTGCCCGCCCGTGACGATGCCGATCGTCGTGCCGTTCGCCTCGAGCACGGGCCCCTGCTCGATATGCGCTTCGAAATACGCATCGACGGCGCCACCCGTCGCGCGCGTACCGCGATAGCCGCATGCGTCGAGTGCCGCGCCGAGCGTGACGCCGTCGGCGTCCTGCTTCGCCAGTGCGTCGGCGAGCGGCAACGCGCCCGTGAACACGGCCGACCCGAGCATCGCCGGCGCGAAGCGCGCGCCTTCCTCGTTGGTCCACGACACGATTTCCAGCGGCTTGTCGGTCGCGATGCCGGCATCGTTCAGCGTGCGCACGAGTTCGAGCGCGGCAAGCACGCCGTACACGCCGTCGAATCGGCCGCCTTCGGGCTGCGTATCGAGATGGCTGCCGATCAGCACCGGCGCGGCCTGCGCATCGGTGCCGTCGCGCCGTGCAAACAGGTTGCCGGCTGCGTCGACGCTCACCGTCATCCCCGCGTCGCGGCACCATTGCGCGAACAGGTCGCGCCCGCGGCGGTCGTCGTCGGTGAGCGCGAGGCGCCGCACGCCGCCGCGCGGCGTCGCGCCGACGCACGCCATGTCGGCCAGGCTCTGCCACAGACGTGCGCCGTCGATTTCCAACAGGTCTTTCATGTGCACTCCGGATGAATTCGTTCTTGCAGGTTCAATGCGAGCCGAGCGCTTCGGCGGCGGCCGGCTGCGCGGCCCGGCGCGCATCGAGCGCGACGATGCAGAGCAGCGAGATGCCGGCGAGACATGAGTAGAACACCGCGAGCGGCCACCACTGACCCGTGAAGCGATGCGCGAGCCACGTGCCGACGAGCGGCGTCAGGCCGCCCGCGAGCGCGCCGCAGATTTGATAAGCGAGCGAGATCGCCGAATAGCGCACATGCGCGGGAAACACGTCGCTGACGAAACCCGCGATCACCGAATAGAAACCGGCCATGCATACGACCGCGAGCGCGATGCCCGCGACGAGCGACGCGGACGTGCCGCCCTGCACGAGCATGAACATCGGATACGGCGACAGCATCGCGAGCAGCGCCGCGAGCTTCAGGAAGCGCGCGCCGCCGATCCGCTCGGCGATCCATGCGGCGATCGGCTGCGCGACGAACTGGATGATCGCGACCGCGAACAGGCTGTCGAGGATCAGCGAGCGCGATACGCCGACGTACTGCGTCGTGTACGCGATCATGAACGTGTTCGTGAAATAGACGCCCGCGATCCCGATCGTGTTCGCGCCGATGCACAGGGCCACGAGCCCCGACGCGGAACGGAACACTTCGGCGACCGGCAGCTTCACCGTGCGGTTCGCTTCCTTCACGCGTGCGAATTCCGGCGACTCGTTCACGCCGAGCCGGATCAGGATGCCGACCACGAGCAGCACCGCGCTCGCGAGAAACGGCAGGCGCCAGCCCCATGCGAGGAAGTCGGCCTTGTCCATCGACGTGACCGCGCGGAACGCGATCAGCGACAGGATCAGCCCGGCCGGGCTGCCGAGCTGCGCGAACGACGCGAAGAACGTGCGGCGCCCCTGCGGCGCATGCTCGCCCGCCATCAGCACCGCGCCGCCCCATTCGCCGCCGACCGCGATCCCCTGCACGACGCGCAGCACGACGAGCAGCACGACGAGCAGCACGACGAGCAGCACCGGCGCGAGCATGCCGACCTTCGAATAGTCGGGCAACAAGCCGACGCAGACGGTCGCCACGCCCATCATCATCAGCGTCGTCATCAGCGCCTTCTTGCGGCCGATACGGTCGCCGAGATGGCCGAAGATGACACCGCCGAGCGGCCGCGCGAAGAAGCCGACCGCGAACGTCGCGAACGACGCCATCGTGCTGACGAACGGGTCGTGCGACGGGAAATAGAGTTCGCCGAACACGAGCGCGGCGGCGGTCGCGTAGATGTAGAAGTCGTACCACTCGATCATCGTGCCGATGAACGCGGCCGTCGCGGCGCGTCCCGGCTGGCGGGCGGAAGGAAGGGACTGGGTCATGCGGGCTCCTGATGCGCGCCGCGTTGCGGGCGACACGCAATATCGTGGTGACGGCCGTCTGTCGCGGCCTCGCGCCGCACGCTGCGGCACCCCTCCTTTATCGGCGACCGCAAATCATTAGTCAAATTTCAAGTTATTATTCGCCGTATAAATTTAACTAATGTTCACCCCGACGCCTCGCCCGGAGACCCGATGCGCCCCGACCTCGCCCCGTTCCTGAACGACCGTCTCGACTGGAACCTGCTGCGCACCTACCTGGTGATCATGCAGGAGCGCAGCGTGAGCCGCGCGGCCGCGCGCCTGCATGTGACGCAGCCGGCCGTGAGCCAGGCATTGCGGCGGCTCGAGGACGCGCTCGAGCGCCGGCTGATCGAGCGGCGCGGCGCGCACTTCGCGCCGACGCCGGCCGGCGAAGCCGTGTACCGGATCGCGAGCGACATTTACGGCGGCATCTCGCGCCTCGAAACGGAAATCGACGACAGCACGGCCGACCTGACCGGTTCGATCCGGCTGCTGACGGTGAGCCGCATCGAATCGCCCGTCTACGACGAATTCCTCGCGGACTTCCATCGCGCGTATCCGCGCATCGACCTGCAGATCGAAGTGATGCGCTCGTCGGACATCCTGTCGTCGCTGCTGCAGAAGACGGCCACGGCCGGGCTCGGCCTGTGCCGCACGCCGCACGACAAGCTGGAGATGCGCTGCTTCCTGCGCCAGCGTTATGCGATCTACTGCGGCCGCCATCACCGGCTGTTCGGGCAGACGCAACTGCGGATGGACGATCTGCTCGCGGAGAATTTCGTGTCGTTCACGAGCGACCAGATCGGCGACAGCCTGTCGCCGCTCACCGTGTTCCGCGACCAGAAGGGTTTCACGGGACGCATCGTCGCGTCGTCGCCGAGCCTCGATGAAGTGCGGCGGCTGATCTTCGCGGGCTACGGGATCGGCTGCCTGCCCGAGCACATCGTGCGCGACGATATCGCGCAGCAGCGGCTGTGGCGGCTGCCGCCCGACGACGGGCTCGTCGATGTCGACGTGTTCCTGCTGTGGCATCGCGACCGCAAGATGAACGCGGCCGAGCACGCGTTTCTCGACGCGATGGAGCGCTGCATGCAGCGCTATTCGCTCGCGGAGCGGCTGGGGAAGTAACGGCGCGAACGCGCCCGGGGAAAGCGCCGGGCGCACACGGCCCGGCGCGTCGACGACGTCAGAAGCGATGCACGATGCCGAGCTGCACGCCGCGCGCATTCGCGCCCGGATACGCGAGCGGCAGGCCGGGGTTCGCCGCGCCCGCGAGCGTGTAGCCAGCCTGGTTCCGGTTGCGCAGGTATGACAGTGCGCCGTAGAAGCTCGTGCGCTTCGACAGGTCGTACTCGTACATCAGCCCGAGCTGGTCCGCGTCGTTGCCCTGCGACGACTGGTCGTGCAGATACGCGTAACCGAGCGCGACATAGTTGGCCGGGCTGAACTGGTACTTGACCGACAGCCCGTACACGCGCGAATCGATTCCGAGGTCGGCCCACTTCACCGCGGAGAAACCACCGTAGACCGTCGCCTTGCCGATCGCATACGACGCGCCGGCCATGATCGTGCGATCGGTCGTGGTCGCCGTCGCGTTCTTCAGCCACTGGCCCGCGACGAACGCCGCGAACGGCCCGTGTTCGTAGGTCAGGTCGAACTGCTGGCTGGAGCCTGCCGAGCGCGCGCCGCCCGCATCGCCGAACCCGAAATACAGCCCGCCCTGGAAGCCGGCGATCTCCGGGCTCCGGTACGACAGCGTATTGCTCGTGCGGAACGCGAACACGGTCAGGTTGTCCATGCCCGACGCCTGCGTGACGCCGCCGAACGCATCCTGCCCGCCCTGGTCGTTGAACAGCGGCGAATTCTGCCGGCCCGCGCGCACCTTGCCCCACTGCCCCGCGATGCCGACCCACGCCTGACGGTTGAACATGCTGCCCGAACTCGCCAGCGAGCCGTCGTTCGGGTTGAAGCCGTTTTCCAGCGCGAACTCGATTTTCTGCCCGCCGCCGATATCCTCACCGCCCTTCAGCCCGAACCGGCTGCCCCACTGGCCGCCGGAGCCGATCGCCGCCGTATAGCCGTTGCCGGTATTCACGTACTGCGCGAATTCGTCGATCACGCCGTACAGCGTGACGCCGTCCTGCGCGAACGCGGCTCCCGAGCCGCCAAGACACGCGGCTGCGACCGTCATCCGAAGAACGGCATGCGGCGGCCGTACCGGGGAAGCGTTCCCGCGGCATTTCATTTGCTTAGTCATACTATTTTATTGAACGAGAATGAAACGATGCCGGGCGCGGCGGTAGCGCCGCACCGTCATCGCGGGAAAGGGAATGTGCAGGAGAGCCCGGCGCAGGGAACGCCCGGCTCGACGCGACGCTCAGGCCAGTTGCCGGCCGGCCCGATGCGCGAGACGCGTCGTCAGTGGTGAACTTCGCCGCGTTCGAGCGGCAGGATCAGGCGTTCGGGGATGCTGCGTTGCGACGCGCGCGCGCCGATGTAATACAGCACGGCCGGCACGATCAGGCCGAGGATCCACGAGATGTCGGTGCCGCCGAGCGCGTCGACGAGCGGCCCCGTGTAGATGTGCGTCGACATGAACGGCAACTGCACGAGGATGCCGACCACGTAGATCGTGATCGCCATCGCGTTCCAGCGGCCGTAGCGGCCATCCGGATCGGACAGCGCCGGCACGTCGTAGCGCGAGCGCGTGAAGCAGTAGTAGTCGACCAGGTTGATCGCGCTCCACGGCGTGAAGAACGCGAGCAGGAACAGGATGAACGCGGTGAATTCCTTCAGGAACGAATGGCGGCCCGCGAGCGCGATCAGCGTCGACACGCAGATCATCCCGAAGATGTACACGAGGCGGCTCTTCGACGACACGGCACCCTTGCCGCGAAAGCCGCTGACGATCGTCGCCATCGACATGAAGCTGCCGTACGCGTTGAGCGCCGTCACCGTCACCTTGCCGAACGCGATGCTGAAGTACAGCAGTGCGGCCACGGCGCCCGTCGAGCCGAGGCCGACGATATACGCCACTTCATGGTGCGCGAACTGGCTGCCGGCCAGCGCGGCCGCGAACACGCCGAACACCATCGCCGCCTGCGCGCCGATCACCGAGCCCAGGCCGACCGCGAGAAACGTCGCGACCGACGACGTCGAGCGCGGCAGGTAGCGCGAATAGTCGGCGACGTACGGGCCGAACGCGATCTGCCACGACGCCGACAGCGACATCGACAGCAGGAAGCTCGCGAGCGAGAAATGCCTGTTCGCGAGCAGCGCGCCGACGTCGTGGTTCGCGAACAGCTGCGAGAACATGTAGACGAACGCGACGATGCCGACCACGCTCGCGATCCGTCCGACGAAGTGGATCGCGCGATAACCGAACACGGTCAGCACGACGATCACGGCCGCGAACAGCAGGATGCCGGCCGCGTCGTCGACATGCAGCAGCTGCGCGACGGCCTGCCCGGCCAGCACCGAGCCGCTGGCGGAAAAGCCGATATACATCAGGCATACGAGCACGATCGGGATCATCGCGCCGTACACGCCGAACTGCACGCGGCTCGAGATCATCTGCGGCAGCCCGAGCTGCGGCCCTTGCGCGCCGTGCAGCGCCATCACGGCGCCGCCGACGAGCTGGCCGAGCAGCAGCGCGACCAGCGACCAGAACACGTCGCCGCCGAGCACGACGGCGAGCGCACCCGTGACGATGGCCGTGATCTGCATGTTGGCCGACAGCCACAGCGTGAACTGGCTCAGCAGCCCGCCGTGGCGCTCGGTGTCGGGAATGAAGTCGATCGAGCGAACCTCGATCAGGCCGCCGGCTTTTCCACTGGGATTCGTTGACACGGGGAAATCTCCACAATACTCAGGACCGCAAATGGTTTGAAAAGACAGGAATCTGCGAGCCGCCCTTTCGGCTCTTCGGGTGCGGGGCGCCGTGGATCGCCGGCATGCGCCACGCACGCACGGTTTGCACGCTGGCGCGCAAGCGGCACGACGTGTGCCGACATTGCCAGCGGATGATCTTGTATATACAACTTGCGAGATATCGGTGATTACCCGATATCCGTCTATTTTCGAAATTGTTCGAACGATCGGGACGTGTCCGACCGGTTTTTCGTAAGTTTTGAGTTTGAAGAATGAAAGGCTTCGCGCTTGCGCGCGAGGCCTGTTTGCATGGCGAAGCAGTTTTGAGAACGCGCGATGTGTCGGGCGTCGGCCGATGCGCACATCACGCATTCGGCTCGCGCACGCCCTACCCGGTCTGAAGCGTCAGGATTTCGTCGCCGGCGTCATCGAGCTTGCCGGTCGAATTCCAGCTCGCGACACCGAGGAACCGCGACGGCAGCGAAGCGCTGGATGCATTCACCGCAGCGCTCGCCGAACAGTTCGGCGGGCTCGACGGTTTCGCGGGCAAATAGCCGACGCGTGCCGCGCGGCGGTGCCCGCGGCTCACCGCCCGTTCGGGTTCAGACGAGCCGATCCGATGCGACGACCTGCACACCCGGCCGCGCATCGATCGCGACGTCGACCAGCGCGCGCGCAATCCGCGACGCGGGATTCACGCGCCACTTCGCAGGCAACACGGGGCGGGCGACGTTCAACGCGAACGCCAGCAGCCGCTCGCCGAGCCTGAACTCGTCGCGGCTGCCGCCGATCAGGCCCGGCCGCACATAAGTGAGCGACGCGAACCCGACGCCGGCCAGCGCGTGTTCGACCTCGCCCTTGACGCGGTTGTAGAAGATGCGCGACGCGGAATCCGCGCCAAGTGCCGAGTTCAGCACGTAGGCCGGCGTGCCGTGCCGGTGCGCGAGCCGCGCGACCGCGAGCGGATAGTCGTGATCGACGCGCCGGAATGCGGCCGGCGAGCCGGCGGCCCGCATCGTGGTGCCGAGCGTGCAGATCACGGCATCGGCCTGCCACCAGTCGGCCTCGTCGGGCAGATGATCGAAATCGACCTCCAGCGCGCGCATCTTCGGATGCGGCGACAACGGCCGGCGCGCGAGGACGACCACCTGATCGACCCGCGCATCGGCAAGCGCGACTTCGAGGACGTGGCGCCCGACGAGCCCGGTCGCGCCGACGAGCAGCAGTTTCATGTCCGGTTCTTCCGTGTGGAGCCTGCGTTGGCGGGCCGGGAGCGGCCCGGTTTCCGGCTATCGACATGATGGTCGGTCAACCCTGCGCCGGCAACCTTCCCGCATCTCTAGAAATTACAGACCGCGCTCGCTGCATATCTCGAATCGGCCGCGTCATGCTGCCGGCTTCGGGCCACTCCATGCATCAAGTCTTCGCGTTTTATCGTGAAGTGAAGGCGCGACGCGTCGAACCCCGCGCGGGCGCAGCCGTTTCGGATCGGCTTCGGTGCAGACACCGGCGCAGTAACCTGAAAGCCGCCGATGCGCACATTGCGCACCGGCGCCTCCGTTTCAGAACGACGCGTCAAACATGCAACGCATGCCCCAGCGCACGCAATGCCGCCTCCTGCAGCGCTTCGCCCAGCGTTGGATGCGCATGGATCGTGCCGCCGATGTCTTCCAGCCGCGCGCCCATCTCCAGCGACTGCGAGAACGCCGCAGCCAGCTCCGACACCCCGCGCCCGACGGCCTGCCAGCCGACGATCAGGTGGTTGTCGCGCCGCGCGACGACGCGAACGAAACCTTCGGTTGCCTGCAGCGTCATCGCGCGCCCGTTCGCCGCGAACGGAAACGACGCGCTCAGACAATCGACGCCGGTCGCGCGGGCGTCGTCCGGCGACCAGCCGGCCGTCACGATCTCGGGATCCGTGAAGCACACGGCCGGGATCGATGCCGGCATGAACTTGCGGCGCCGGCCGGCGATCAGCTCGGCGACCACCTCACCCTGCGCCATCGCGCGATGCGCGAGCATCGGCTCGCCGGCGACGTCGCCGATCGCCCACACGTTGCGCATTGACGTCCGGCATTCGTCGTCGATCCACAGCGCCCGGCCGTTGCGATCGAGCGGCAGCGCCTCGAGCCCGAAGCCGTCGACGCGCGGCCGGCGGCCGACCGCGACCAGCACGCGATCGGCCGGCAGCGTCCGTTCGGCGCCGTCGGCCGCCTGCACGCGCACCGCGCCGTGCTCCGCGAGCCCGAGCACCTTGTGGCCGAGCCACAGCCCGACACCGAGCCGCGCGAGCGAATCGGCAACCGGCCTCGCGAGTTCGGCATCGTACGCAGGCAATACGCGCTCCGCCGCTTCGACGACGCTCACGTCGACCCCGAGCTTGCGATAGACGATCCCGAGTTCGAGCCCGATATACCCGGCCCCGACGACGACCAGCCGCTTCGGCAACGTCGTGGGCGACAGCGCCTCGGTGGACGACACGACATGCCCGCCGAACGGCATCGACGGCAGTTCGACCGGTTCGGAACCGGTCGCGAGCAACAGGTGCTCGCAACCGATCCGCGCCGTGTGGCCGCCGGCGACGACGTCGACAGTCTTGCCGTCGATCACGTGCGCGTCGCCGTGCAGCACGCGCACGCCGTTCTTCTTGAGCAGCGCGTCGACGCCGCGCGTCAGCCGGTCGACGATGCCGTCCTTCCACGCGACGCTTTGCGCGATATCGATCTCGGGCGTGCGCACGCGGATCCCGAGCGCCCCTTCGCCGGCCTGGCCGCAGGCCTGTTCGAATGCGTCGGCCACGTGGATCAGCGCCTTCGACGGAATGCAGCCGATGTTCAGGCAGGTGCCGCCGAGCCGGTCGCGCTCGACCAGCACGGTCGGAATGCCGAGCTGGCCGGCGCGGATCGCGGCGACGTAGCCCCCCGGGCCGCCGCCGATCACGAGCAGCGTGGTGTGTTCGTTTTTCATCGGCCTCACTCCACGAACAGCAGTGCCGGGCGTTCGAGCACCCCGCGCACGGCCTGGATGAATTCGGCCGCGTCCGCGCCGTCGACGACGCGATGGTCGAACGACGACGACAGGTTCATCATCTTGCGCGCGACGACCGCGCCGTCGCGGATCATCGGCCGCTCGACGATCCGGTTCACGCCGACGATGCCGACTTCGGGATGATTGATGACCGGCGTCGACACGATGCCGCCGAGCGCGCCGAGGCTCGAGATCGTGATCGTCGAGCCGCTCAACTCGTCGCGCTGCGCGCGGTTCGCGCGCACCGCATCGGCGAGCCGCGCGATTTCGGCGGAGATCGACCACACGTCACGCGCTTCCGCATGACGCAGCACGGGCACCGTGAGGCCCGCATCCGTCTGCGTCGCGACACCCATGTGCACCGCGCCGTAGCGCGTGACGACGCCCGCTTCGTCGTCGAAGCGCGCGTTGATCTGCGGGAAGTCGCGCAGCGCGATCACCATCGCGCGGATCAGCAGCGGCAGCGGCGTGAGCCGGCCGCGCGTATCGCCGTAGCGGCGGTTCAGGTCCGCGCGCAACGATTCGAGCTCGGTGACGTCGATTTCCTCGACGTAGCTGAAGTGCGGAATGCGGCGCTTCGCTTCCTGCATCTTGCGCGCGATCGCACGCCGCAGGCCGATCACCGGCACTTCGGTTTCGTCGTTGCGTTCTTCGTAGCCGTGCGCTTGCGACGCGCGCGCCGTGCCGCTGCCAGTCTTCGCATACGCATCGAGGTCCGTGTGCAGGATCCGCCCTGCTTCACCCGTGCCGCGCACATAGCGCAACTCGATGCCCATGTCCCATGCGCGCTGACGCACGGCCGGCGACGCGAGCGGCCGTTCGCCCGGCGCGAGCGCCGCGCGCGGCTGCGCAGCAGGTTCGGCACGTTCCGCACGACGCGGCTCCGCGGGGGCGCGATTCGCCGCACGACCCGGCACCGCAGTGGCCGCAGGCGCTGCCGCCGGCACGTCGGCCACCGGCACGTCGGCCACGGGCACCGACCTTGCCGCCGCTGCCGCTGTCGTTTGAACCGGCGCCGCTTCCGCCTTCGCCTTCGCATCCCGCACCGGCGCACCCTGCTTCAGGTTGCCGTCGCCTTCGACCTCGAGGCGAATCAGCTCGCTGCCGACCGCCATCATCTCGCCGATCCGGCCGCCGAGTTCCAGCACCTTGCCCGACACCGGCGACGGAATCTCGACCGCCGCCTTGTCGGTCATCACGTCGGCGAGCGGCTGGTCTTCCGCGATCGTCTGTCCGACTTCCACATGCCAGGCCACCAGCTCGACCTCGGCGATCCCTTCGCCGATGTCCGGCATCTTGATGACATGAATCCCCATTTCACGCCTCCATCACGCGTCGCAACGCTTCGCCGACCCGGGCCGGGCCCGGAAAGTACGCCCATTCCTGCGCATGCGGATACGGCGTGTCCCAGCCCGTCGTGCGCTCGACCGGCGCCTCGAGGTGGTAGAAGCAATGTTCCTGAACCAGCGACACCAGTTCCGCGCCGTAGCCGCAGGTGCGCGTCGCCTCGTGCACCACGACGCAGCGCCCGGTCTTGCGCACCGACGCGACGACCGTGTCGAGGTCGAGCGGCCACAGCGTGCGCAGGTCGATCACCTCCGCGTCGATGCCCGTCTCCTCGGCCGCGGCGAGCGACACGTGCACCGTCGTGCCGTACGTCAGCACCGTCACGTCGTTGCCGGGCCGCACCACGGCGGCCGTATCGAGCGGCACCGTGTAGTAGCCCTCGGGCACGGCGCTCGCCGGATGCTTGAGCCACGACGTGACGGGCCGTTCGTGATGGCCGTCGAACGGCCCGTTGTACAGCCGTTTCGGCTCGAGGAAGATCACCGGGTCGTCGTTCTCGATCGACGCGATCAGCAGCCCTTTCGCGTCGTACGGATTCGACGGCATCACTGTGCGCAGCCCGCACACCTGCGTGAACATCGCCTCCGGGCTCTGGCTGTGCGTCTGGCCGCCGTAGATGCCGCCGCCGCACGGCATCCGGATCGTCATCGGCGCGGTGAACTGGCCGGCCGAGCGATAGCGCAGCCGCGCGCCTTCCGACACGATCTGGTCGGATGCCGGGTAGAAATAGTCGGCGAACTGGATCTCGCACACCGGGCGCAGCCCGTATGCGCCCATCCCCACCGCCACGCCGACGATCCCGCCTTCCGAGATCGGCGCATCGAACACGCGCGACTTGCCGTATTTGTTCTGCAGTCCTTCGGTACAGCGGAACACGCCGCCGAAATAACCGACGTCCTGCCCGAACACGACCACGTCGCCGTCGCGCCCGAGCATCACGTCCATCGCGGAGCGCAGCGCCTGGATCATCGTCATCGGCTGCGTCGCCGTGCCTGTCTCGAGTTGCGCCATGGTCATGCTCCCAGTTCCTGGCGCTGACGGCGCAGATGCGCGGGCAGCTCCTTGTATACGTCGTCGAACATCGAGGCCGGCGACGGAATCCGGTCGTCGGCCAGCGACCCGTATTGCTCCGCTTCCTTCTGCGCGGCGATCACCTCGGCCTCGAGCTCGGCCGTCAGCGCGTCCTGCGCGCTGTCCGACCAGATGCCCTTGACGATCAGGTGGCGCTTGAAGCGGGCGATCGGATCGCCGAGCGGGAAATGGGACCAGTCGTCGCTCGGCCGGTACTTGGTCGGATCGTCCGATGTCGAATGCGCACCGGCGCGGTAGGTCACCCACTCGATCAGCGTCGGGCCGAGATTGCGGCGCGCGCGTTCGGCCGCCCAGCTCGACGCCGCGTAGATCGCGAGGAAGTCGTTGCCGTCGACGCGCAGCGACGCGATCCCGCAGCCGACGCCGCGCCCCGCGAACGTCGTGCCTTCGCCGCCCGCGATCGCCTGGAACGTCGAGATCGCCCACTGGTTGTTGACGACGTTCAGCACGACCGGCGCGCGGTACACGTGCGCGAACGTGAGCGCGGTGTGGAAGTCGGCTTCGGCCGTCGCGCCGTCGCCGATCCACGCGGACGCGATCTTCGTGTCGCCCTTGATCGCCGACGCCATCCCCCAGCCGACCGCCTGGATGAACTGCGTCGCGAGATTGCCGGAAATCGAGAAAAAGCCCGCGTCGCGATCCGAGTACATCACGGGGAGCTGGCGCCCTTTCAGCGGGTCGCCTTCGTTCGACATCAGTTGGCAGATCATCCGCTCGAGCGGCACGTCGCGCGCGATCAGGATGCTCTGCTGCCGGTAGGTGGGAAAGCACATGTCGCCGTCGCGCAGCGCCATCGCGTGCGCGGTGCCGATCGCCTCCTCGCCGAGGCTCACCATGTAGAACGAGATTTTCTTCTGGCGCTGCGCGATCATCATGCGCGCGTCGAAAATGCGGGTCTTGAGCATCGCGCGCAGCCCGGCGATCAGGCGCGCATCGTCGAGGTCCGGCACCCACGGGCCGAGGGCGTTGCCGTGGTCGTCGAGCACGCGCACGAGGCTGCGGGCGAGATTGGCGGTGTCCGCCGGGGCAACGTCGATCGGCGGGCGGCGGACCGCACCGGCCGGCGATAGATGCAGATAGGAAAAATCCGTCTTGCAGCCCGGGCGCCCGGTGGGCTCCGGCACATGCAGACGCAATGGCTCTGACAGGCTCATCGTGTCGTCTCCACGCTCGATTGTGTCTCACGCTGATAGGCGCGCGCGGCCGGTTGCCGACCTGCGCGCGGGCTGGCGCGCGGGTAAGCACGCCAACCTTGGAAATCTATGCAATGCCGCGCCGGCCGTCGATGACCAACCCGCTCGATCGCGGTGAGCATATTTGCCATGATAGGCGCGGGACGGCGGAATGTTATGCCCGTCGCGGCTGGCGGTCGCGCGCGCTTGTGTCAGTTGCGTGGTCATCGCATCCGACGCGATGCCGCAAAAACAAAAAACCCGCGAGCGTTCGATCTCTCGCGGGTTTTCGGGCCTTCATGGAATCGCGTGGAAGCGATCGTGGTGCCGGGGACCGGACTTGAACCGGCAAGCCTGTTAAGGCGGCGGATTTTCGTCACACTGCTTCTTTCGAAGCCGGCGTCGCGAGCGCGATGCCGTTCGTGCGCTGGACTATGCCTTCGCCGTCGCGCGCGGGCGTAACCGCTGCCCGTGCGCCTTAGGCGCCCCCCGTCTAGTCTCTACACCTTCCTCGCGGGTGCCGCGAGGCTTGGCTCGGCGTTGCCTCGATGCGCGCATCAGGGGTTTCGCCGAATTTGAAGGGTTCTGCACCGACCGTTTCCGGCCGGGCACTCAATCGTTTAAGTCCGCTATGTTTACCAATTTCATCACCCCGGCAAGAGGGCGGACGCGATTCTACCATTGCTTGCGCATACGTTCCCTTATTCGGGCGACATGCGTTGGGACGCGTCGTACGTGCGCGCGCCATCGCCGCTCGACGCACCATCGCATCGCACGCATTCGTCCAGTGTAATCAGCGCCGATACGACACTGCCCGCGATTTCGTCCCGCGCCGCAACATCCGCCGATACAATCGAGTCCGCCTTGTCCGACGGTCACAAACTGTCTGACGTTTGTATCGCGCCTGTTGCGAAACAAGCGTCGCGTACGTCATCGCGAAGTCACAAACGTTTTCGATAATCCCCCTGCCGAAAACGTTTACATCGCGCTACTTCATGACCTCGACCATCAAGGACGTTGCTGCCCTCGCGGGCTTCTCGATCGCCACCGTCTCGCGCGCGATCAACGCACCGCATACCGTCAGCCCCGCCACGCTGCAGACAATCCGCACCGCGATCGACACGCTGCAGTTCCGCCCGAGCCCGCTCGGCCGGCAACTGCGCGGCGAACGCACGCGGCTCGTCGGCGTCGTCGTGCCGACGCTGTCGAACCCGGTGTTCGCCGATTGCCTGCAAGGCATCGACGAGCTCGCGACGGCGGCCGGCTTCAAGCTGATCCTGATGACGACCGAGTACGACGCGGCGCGCGAGCGTCACGCAATCGAGACGCTGCGCGAGCAGCGCGTCGAAGGGCTGATCCTCACCGTCGCCGACGCGGACACGCACCCGCTGCTCGACATGCTCGATCGCGACGGCCCGCATTACGTGCTGATGCACAACGACACGCAGCGCCGCCCGTCGGTGTCGGTCGACAACCGCAGCGCCGCCTATGACGGCGTGCGGCTGCTGACCGCGCGCGGTCACCGCCGCGTGCTGATGCTGGCCGGTTCGCTCGCCGCGTCGGATCGCGCGCGCCAGCGCCATCTCGGTTATGCGCAGGCACTCGAGGAAAGCGGCGTCGCCACGCTGCCGCCGGTCGAAGTCGACTTCAACGCGCCCGAGCTGCCCGACGCGGTGCTCGCGCATCTGACCTCGCGCGCCACGCGTCCGACCGCCCTCTTCTGCAGCAACGACCTGCTCGCGATGGTCGTAATGCGCGGCCTGCGCCGCGCGGGCTTCTCGATCCCGGACGATCTGTCGGTGCTCGGCTTCGACGGGATCGCGATCGGCGAACTGCTCGCGCCGCCGCTCGCGAGCGTCGCGACGCCGAACCGCGACATCGGCCGCCACGCATGGCGGCGTCTCGTCGAATGCATCGGCGGCGCGACGATCGAACGCACGTCGCTGATCCTGCCGCACGCGGTACGCGACGGCGCGACGGTCGCGCCGCCTGCCACCGACCTGCAATTGCGCAAGGCCTGAACGCACCGGCGTGCCACCGCGCACGCCGACCACCACACCACCCCAGCGCCACACACTCGCCCGGAGACCCACCGTGTCCTTTCGCCTGACCTCGCTGCTGCGCGCGCTCGCCGCGCCGCTCGCCTGCGCCGCGCTCGTCGCCGGCGCACCCGCCGCCCACGCCGACGAAACGGCGATCTGCTACAACTGCCCGCCCGAATGGGCCGACTGGGCCGCGCAGATCGCGGCGATCAAGCAGAAGACCGGCATTCGCGTGCCGTTCGACAACAAGAACTCGGGCCAGTCGATCGCGCAGCTGATCGCCGAACAGAAGAGCCCGGTCGCCGACGTCGTCTACCTCGGCGTGTCGTCGGCATTCCAGGCGAAGGACAAAGGCGTGATCGCGCCGTACAAGCCCGCACACTGGAACGACATTCCCGCGAACCTGAAGGATCCGCAAGGCTACTGGTTCGCGATCCACTCGGGCACGCTCGGCTTCTTCGTGAACAAGGACGCGCTCGACGGCAAGCCGGTGCCGCGCTCGTGGGCCGATCTGCTGAAGCCCGAATACAAGGGCATGGTCGGTTATCTCGATCCGTCCAGCGCATTCGTCGGCTACGCGGGCGCGGTGGCCGTCAACCAGGCGCTCGGCGGCAGCGTCGACAACTTCAAGCCGGCGCTCGACTGGTTTCGCAAGCTGAAGGCGAACGCGCCGATCGTGCCGAAGCAGACCGCGTATGCGCGCGTGTTGTCCGGCGAGATTCCGATCCTGCTCGACTACGACTTCGACGCATATCGCGCGAAATACAAGGACAACGCGAACGTCGAGTTCGTGATTCCGAAGGAAGGCACGATCGCGGTGCCGTATGTGATGAGCCTCGTGAAGGGCGCGCCGCACGACGCGAACGGCAGGAAGGTGCTCGACTTCGTGCTGTCGGACGAAGGCCAGAAGCTGTGGGCCAACGCGTACCTGCGCCCGGTGCGCGCGCAGGCGCTCGGCGCCGATGTCGCCGCGAAGTTCCTGCCGGCGAGCGAGTACGCACGTGCGAAGCCGGTCGACTTCGGCAAGATGGCGGCCGGTCAGCAGGCGTTCGGCCAGCAGTACCTGCAGGTGATGCAGTAAACGGCAGGACGCAACCGATGCTCGATCTGACTTTCCCGCTGCGCTGGCGCGTCGCGCTCGTCGCGCCGGCACTCGCGATGTTCGCCGCGTTCTGGCTGCTGCCGATGGCGGCGCTCGTGCAGGTGTCCGCCGACGGCGCGTTCTTCTCGCAGTACGCGGCGCTGCTCGGCAATGCACGCTACATGAAGAGCCTCGGCGAGACCGTCGCGCTGTCCGCGGGCGTCACGCTCGCGACGCTCGCGCTGTCGACGATCTCCGGCCTGCTGCTCGCGCGCCGCGAATTCGCCGGCAAGCGCGTGCTGCTCGCGCTGCTCACGTTCCCGCTCGCGTTCCCGGGCGTCGTCGTCGGCTTCATGGTGATCATGCTCGCCGGGCGCCAGGGGCTGATCGGCATGCTGTCCGCGAAGCTCACGGGCGACAAGTGGGTGTTTGCGTATTCGGTCGCGGGCCTGTTCGTCGGCTACCTGTACTTCTCGATTCCGCGCGTGATCGTCACCGTGATCGCGGCCGCGTCGAAGCTCGATGCGTCGCTCGAGGAAGCCGCGCGCTCGCTCGGCGCGTCGCCGTGGCGCATCTTCGTCGACATCGTGCTGCCCGCGCTCGCGCCGGGCCTGATCGCGGCCGGCGCGATCTGCTTCGCGACCGCGATGGGTGCATTCGGTACCGCGTTCACGCTGGCCACCGACCTGAACGTGCTGCCGATGACGATCTATACCGAGTTCACGCTGAACGCGAACATCGCGACGGCGGCCGGCCTGTCGATCGTGCTCGGCATCGTCACCTGGGCCGTGCTCGCGCTCGCGCGCCGCTTCACCGGCCATACCGCCGCCGCCGCGGCCTGAGGATTCCTGCATGCAATCGCTTTCCGGCTCTTCCGCGCCGTCGCCGGCGCCGACGCCCGCTTCCGCGCAGGCGAACGGTGTTGCGCGGCGCGCACCGCGCGTCACGGGCGCGCGTGCGATCGCCGCGCTGCAATGGGGTGTCACGCTGCTGCTGTGCGCGTTCCTGATCGTGCCCGTCGTGATGTCGGTGCTCGCGGGGCTGACCGTCAACTATTTCCGCGGACTGTCGAGCGGCCTCACGCTGCGCTGGCTCGAACAGGTGTGGCAGCAGTATCACGGCTCGGTCGCGCTGTCTCTATACGTCGCGTTCGCGACGCTCGCGATCGTGCTCGCGGTCGGCGTGCCGGCCGGCTATGCGCTCGCGCGCAGCAAGAGCCGCGTCGCGCGTGCGATCGAGGAGGCGCTCGTGCTGCCGGTCGCGCTGCCGGGCCTCGCGTCGGCGCTCGCGCTGCTGGTCGTGTACGGCGGCTTCACCGCGTTCCGGATGAGCCTGTGGTTCATCGTCGTCGGCCACGTCGTGTTCACGCTGCCGTTCATGGTGCGCGCGGTCGCGGCCGTCGCGGCAGGCGCCGACCTGCGCACGCTCGAGGAAGGCGCGGCCAGCCTCGGTGCGTCGTTCGTCACGCGCTTCGTCACGATCGTGCTGCCGAACCTGCGCCCCGGCATCGTCGCGGGCGCGCTCGCGGTGCTCACGCTGTCGATCGGCGAATTCAACCTCACGTGGATGCTGCATACGCCCGACACCAAGACGCTGCCCGTCGGGCTCGCCGATACCTATGCGTCGCTGCGCCTCGAAGTCGGCAGCGCATACACGATCCTGTTCCTGCTGATGACGCTGCCGCTCCTCGTCGCGATGCAATGGCTCGGCGTCGATCCGTCCGGCACGCGTGCACTCAAGCGCCGCCCGCGCTGACCCGCTGACCCGCCGACCTTTTCGCTGACATGAAACTCGATTCCACTCCCATCACCCTGACCGGCTGCGCGAAGACGTTCCGCGGCACGCGCGTGCTCGAACCGCTCGACCTGTCGATCGGCGCGGGCGAAACGCTCGTGCTGCTCGGGCCGTCCGGCTGCGGCAAGACGACGACGCTGCGCCTGATCGCGGGCCTCGACACGCCGGACGCCGGCGGCACGATCGCGTTCGGCAACGACGACGTGACCGCACTGCCGATCGAGCGCCGGCAGGTCGGCATGGTGTTCCAGAACTACGCGCTGTTTCCGAACCTGACGGTGCGCGGCAACGTCGGCTACGGGCTCAAGATCCGCAAGACCGAACCGCGCGCGCTGCGCGAGCGCGTCGACGAACTGCTCGCGATGATGCGGCTCGACGCGCATGCGGACAAGCCGATCGATCAGCTCTCGGGCGGCCAGCGCCAGCGCGTCGCGCTGGCGCGCGCGCTCGCGGTGCGGCCGCGCGTGCTGCTGCTCGACGAACCGCTGACGGCACTCGACGCGAAACTGCGCGACGTGCTGCGTCGCGAGATGAATGCGCTGCTGCGCGAGCTCGGCGTGACGACGGTCTACGTGACGCACGACCAGGCCGAAGCGATGGAGCTCGGCGACCGGATCGTCGTGATGGGCGCAGGTCGCATCGAACAGATCGGCACGCCGCGCGACATCTACTACCGGCCGGCCAACCGCACGGTCGCGCAGTTCATCGGTACGCTGAACCGGCTTGGCGGACAATGGCGCGATGGCGCGCTCGTGACGACGGGCGGCGCGATCGTCACGCCGCATGCGTCCGACGAGTGGTTCTTCCGCCCCGAGGATGCGCAGCTCGCCGATCCCGCGCATGCGCCGTTGCGCGGCACGGTCGGTGCGTGCGCGTTTCTCGGCGAGCGCACGCGGCTCACGATCGAGCACGCGGCGCCCGACGCGCTCGTGATCGACGTGCCGGGCCGCATCGCGCTCGCGCACGGCACGGCGGTCGGCATTACGATTGCACCGGAAGGACTGATCGCGCTGGGCGCGTAATGCGCCTCGAATGCACCACGCATGCCCGCCCCACCGCGGCGCATGACGCCGCACCCACAATAACCAGACGATTCCGAGAACCGACGATGCTGCTAGCTCAAATCAGCGATCTCCACATCAAGCGGCCGGGCCAGCTCGCGTACCGGCGCGTCGACACGGCGGCCGCGCTCGCGCGCTGCATCGCGAGGCTGAACGCGCTCGTGCCGCGCCCCGACGCCGTGCTCGTCACCGGCGACCTGACCGATTTCGGCCACGACGACGAATACGCCAACCTGCGCGACCTGCTCGCGCCGCTCGAGATTCCGTACTACCTGATGATCGGCAATCACGACGACCGCGCCGGGCTGCGCCGCGCGTTCGCCGATCGCGCCGAACTGCAGGACGGCGAATTCGTGCAGTACGCGCTCGACGTCGGCGCGGTGCGCGTGCTCGCGCTCGATTCGCAGGTGCCGGGCGCGAGCCACGGCGACCTGTGCGACGCGCGGCTCGCATGGCTCGCCGCGCAGCTCGACGCCGCACGCGATCGCCCGGTGATCGTCGCGCTGCATCACCCGCCGTTCGTGTCGGGGATCGGCCATATGGACGCGCTGCGCCTCGCGCCCGCCGCCGCCGCGAAACTCGATGCGCTGCTGCGTGCTTATCCGAACGTCGAGCGCGTGCTGTGCGGCCACGTGCACCGCACGATGTTTACGCGTTTCGGCGGCACGCTCGCGTCGGCCGTGCCGGCGCCCGCGCACCAGGTCGCGTTCGACCTGCGGGCCGATGCGCCGTCCGCGTTCCGGCTCGAACCGCCGGCGTTCGCGGTGCATCGTTATGCGCCGGATACGGGAATGACGTCGCACCACGTGTATGTGGACGAAGGCGCCGGGCCTTACCCGTTCTATGAACCGACGGGGGAGCTGGTCGACTGAACGCGTGAAGAACGTGCGATGACGGGCGGCCGGTCATGCCACTGGTATTGGTCGTGCCGGTTCGCCGCGCCCGGCAGGATTCACGGTGCTCCGGTATGATCGGCAGCCTCGGCCGGCGCCCGGCCCGCCTGCGCACCCGACGCGTGCGCCGCGCGCCGCGCCGCCCAACTTCGCCCGCGCAGCCATGTCCACCGCCTCCACCGACCGTCCGACCGACGCCGCCTCGCCCCACTACTCGCGCAGCCTGCTGTTGCTGCTCGCGACGATCGCGGGCGTGTCCGTCGCGAACATCTACTACAACCAGCCGCTGCTCGACAGCTTCCGCTCGGCCTTTCCCGACGGCGCGTCGTGGATCGGCGCGGTGCCGACCGCGACCCAGCTCGGCTATGCGGCCGGCATGTTCCTGCTCGCGCCGCTCGGCGACCGTTTCGATCGCCGCGGGCTGATCCTGATGCAGATCGCCGGCCTGTCGGTCGCGCTGATCGTGGCGGCCGCCGCGCCGTCGCTGGCCGTGCTCGCCGTCGCGAGCCTCGCGATCGGCGTGCTCGCGACCATCGCGCAACAGGCCGTGCCGTTCGCGGCCGAGATCGCGCCGCCCGCCGAACGCGGGCACGCGGTCGGCACCGTGATGAGCGGCCTGCTGCTCGGCATCCTGCTCGCGCGCACGGCCGCCGGCTTCGTCGCCGAATATTTCGGCTGGCGCGCGGTGTTCGCCGCGTCGGTCGCGGCGCTCGTCGCGCTGGCCGCCGTGATCGTGCTGCGGCTGCCGCGCAGCTCGCCGACGTCGACGCTGCCGTACGGCAAGCTGCTCGGCTCGATGTGGCATCTGGCGGTCGAACTGCGTGGGCTGCGCGAGGCATCGCTGACGGGCGCCGCGCTGTTCGCGGCGTTCAGCGCGTTCTGGCCCGTGCTCACGCTATTGCTCGCCGGCGCACCGTTCCATCTCGGTCCGCAGGCGGCCGGCCTGTTCGGGATCGTCGGCGCGGCGGGCGCGCTCGCGGCGCCCTACGCGGGGCGTTTTGCGGACACGCGCGGCCCGCGCGCGATCATCTCGCTCGCGATCGCGCTGCTCGCGCTGTCGTTCGTGATCTTCGCGCTGTCGGGCTCGAGCCTCGTCGGGCTCGTGATCGGCGTGATCGTGCTGGATGTCGGCGTGCAGGCCGCGCAGATCTCGAACCAGTCGCGCATCTATGCGTTGAAGCCCGAGGCACGCAGCCGCGTCAACACGGTGTACATGGTGTGCTATTTCATCGGCGGCGCGCTCGGCTCGTCGGCCGGCGTCGCCGCATGGCACGCGTTCGGCTGGACCGGCATGTGCGCGGCCGGGCTGCTGTTCACCGCACTCGCGGGCTGGTCCCACCATCGCGGCGGCCGGCGCGGCTGAACGCACCAGGCAGCGCCGGCGTCACGCGTCGGCTCGCGGCGCGGCCGGTTCGTCGGCGGGCGGCCGCGCAAACGCCTGCGCCGGCTCCATGACGACTGCCGGATCCATCACGGCAGCCGGCGTCGGTACCGCCAGCGGGACGGCGGAAGGCGCCAGGATGGGCGCCGCATCCGGCAACGTGATCTGATCGGGTGCGGACGCAACGTCCGCCGTCGACGCGGCCGCCACGACCGGCGAACCGACAGCCGCCGCGCGTGCCGCGGGCCGGCGCGCCGGATCGAACACGAACGACAGCCCGACGCTGCCGAGGATCGCGACCGTCGCGACCACGGTCGCCATCGTCACCGGTTCGCCAAGCAGCAGCGCACCGAGCGCGACCGCAACGATCGGGTTCACGTACATGCAGCTGCTCGCGATGATCGGGCTCGTATGGCGGATCAGGTAGCCGTACGCGACATACGCGGCCATCGTGCAGAACACCATCAGGTACAGAAACGCGAACACGGGTCCAACGGCCAGCTGCTCGACGCGTTCGCCGAGCAGCCAGGCGACGAGCGTCGACATCAGCCCGCCGAGGCCGATCTGCAGCGACGTGGACAAAAACAGGTCGGACGGCAGCTTGAGCCGCGTCGCGAGATGCGCGCCGCCCGCCCAGAACAGCGCGCCGGCCAGCACGCAGATCGTGCCGAGCGCCGAGTTCGCGGCCGCTGCGCCGCCCGAATTCAGCACGACGATGCCGACCATCCCGAGCGCGACCGCCGCCCACTCGCCCTTCGTCACCGGCCGCCCGGCCACCGCCGCGATCACGGTCGCGAACAGCGGCACCGTGGCCACCATCACCGCGGCCGAGCCGCTGCTGACCGTGCGCATCCCGAGCGCGATCGTGCCCGACGACAGCGCGACGAGCATCGTGCCGACGATCGCCGAGTTGCGGATCTCCAGCAGCGTCGGCCATTCGGGCTTGCGCCGCAGCGCGAAGATGAACAGGCCGATCCCGCCGAGCAGGTTGCGCAACCCCGACAGCAGCAGCGGCGGGAACGACTGCAGCGCGAAATGCAGGCCGCTGTAGGTCGAACCCCAGACGAAATAGATGAACACGAGCGCCAGCGCGACGCGGCCACCGCGGCTTTGCGGCAGGCGGATCCGGAACGAAAGGCGGGAGAAGAAATCGAGGAGACGGTCGAGCGGGGTCATCGTGCAGCCCGCCCGCACATCGCACCGCGTGCTCCGCTGAAAGACGCCGGCAATGCCGGCAAACGGTCCTGGCGGGACCGGGAAGGCAGAGCAAACATGCGGAACGACATGGCAGTGCGAACGGCGACGAAAGAGAACCGGCAAGCGGCGGCAAAGGGGCAAAAAAAACGCGCGCAACCGTTTCGGCTGCGCACGCTCGGGATTATGGCATCAAGGATTCGAAAGCATCGTCAGACCTGTCTGAAAGGATATGGACTGACGTTTCGGCGCGACATTTCCCGGCCGGCGGGCGGGTGAAATCCGGGGCCGGATGCGCGTTGCCGGCGTCGATGCTGCACGCAATCCATCGCAATCCATAACGGTGAACCAAAGGTCGGCCGAACGGCTAATCATGCGCGCCGGCCCTCGCTTCGCGCTTATCGTGACGGTCGGCATGCCCTGCGCAGCCTCCATTCGAAACCCGCACCATCCATATAAAATTTTGTATAATTCAACCATTCTTCCGCCGAAGCCGGTCGTGTTCGTCGGCAGCGCGCTCGACGATCTTCGCGGCTTTCCGCTGCCTGCGCGACGCGACGCCGGCCACCAGATCGACCAGGTGCAGCGAGGCCTGGCGCCCGACGACTGGAAGCCGATGCGCACCGTCGGCGTCGGCGTGCGGGAAATTCGCCTGCGCGATGCGAGCGGCGCGTTCCGGATCGTCTATGTCGCGACCTTCGCCGATGCCGTCTACGTGCTGCACTGCTTCCGGAAGCAATCGGCACGCACGAACAAAACCGATATCGACCTGGCCGCCCGGCGTTATCGCACGTTGATGATGGAGTTGAAACGATGACCAATGAACGTTACACGAACGTCTGGGACGCAATCGAGGGCCAGCCGGCCGAGGCCGAGAACATGAAGCTGCGCTCCGAACTGATGATCGCGCTCAAGCAGCGCATCGCGCAGCTCGAGCTCAGTCAGACCCAGGCTGCGCAACGGCTGGGCGTCACGCAGCCGCGCGTCTCCGACCTGCTGCGCGGCAAGATCAACCTGTTCGGGCTCGATGCGCTCGTGAACATGGCCGCGGCAGTCGGCCTGCGCGTCGATCTCCAGGTGCGCGAATCCGCATGACGCGACGCATGGCGCATGACGCGCGATGCAGCGCGGCACGCGCATGCACAGCGATGGCCGGCCATGCGCCGCTTACGACCCGCCGAACCAGTTGTACCCCTGATCGACCCAGTAGCCGCCCGGAAACGTATCGGTCACGAAGATTTCCATGATGTGCTTCGGGTTCTTGTAGCCGAGCTTGGTCGGCATCCGCAGCTTCATCGGAAAACCGAATTCCGGCGGCAGCCGGCGGCCATCGTAGTCGAACGCGAGCAGCGTCTGCGGATGCAGCGCGGTCGGCATGTCGATGCTCTCGTAGTAGTCGTCCGCGCACTTGAAGCCGACGTATTTCGCGCGCGTGTCGGCGCCGGCGCGCGCGAGGAACGCGCCGAACGGCGTGCCGCCCCAGCGGCCGATCGCGCTCCACCCTTCCACGCAGATATGCCGCGTGATCTGCTCCGCGTGCGGCAGCGCATACAGCTCGTCGAGCGTCCACACGCGCTTGCCCGTCACGCGGCCGGACAGCACGAGCCGATACGTCGACGCATCGACGTGCGGCACGTCGTCGATCCCGTAGTACGCGTTGAACGGGAACGGCCGCGTGATGTCGGCTTCGGTGTAGGTCGGCGCGAGCCGGTCGGGGCTGAACAGCCAGGCCTGCACGCGATCGTTCATGCGCGACACTTTCTCGAGGAACGTGTTGACCGACGCATCGTCCTGCAGCGTGCAGCCGGTCAGCATCGTCAGCCCGCCGAGCGTCAGCACGCGCCGGTTGAAAAGCCGCCGCGACGGCATCTCGAGCTCGCGGCGCACGTCGAGTTCGAGCGACTTCCGGTCGAGGGTCCAGCGCGGCTGGCCGCGCCTGTTTTCGGATTCCGACATGATGATTTCCTTCGCCCGCGGCTCGCGGGTCAGCGGCCGCGCAGCATCGCGAGCAGCGAGCGCGGCACCAGCAGCGCCATTGCGACGTGTACGACAAAAAATGCGACGAGCAGCGACATCGCCCAGAAATGCACGACGCGCGCGTTGTCGTAACCGCCGAACAGCTCGCGCAACAGTGGGAACTGCACGGACTTCCAGATCGCGAGCCCCGACAGCACCAGCACGACGAGATCGACGATCGCGGTCAGGTACGCCGCGCGCTGCACCGCGTTGTAGACGCTCAGGTCGGCGTGCGACAACCGCCCGCCGAGCGCGGCGCGTACGTCGCGCCACACGGACGCCGGCGTGACGGGCAGCATCTTGCGCACAAGGCGCCCGGTCGCAAGCGACATCGCGAGGTAGAACAGCCCGTTGCCGACCAGCAGCCACATCGCCGCGAAATGCCATTGCAGCGCACCACCGAGCCAACCGCCGATCGTGATGCCGTGAGGAAACGTGAACGGCGGATAGATCGGCGACGCGTCGTAGATGCGCCAGCCGGAGAGCGCCATCAGCACCGCCGCGAGCGCGTTGAGCCAGTGGCTCGCGCGCACCCACAGCGGATGGATCGGACGTGCGGGGGGCGTGGCGGCCGCGCGCCCGGTGGCGGGAACGGTTTGCATGATGAAAACTCCCGGAATGAGGCGACGGAGCGCGAGACGGGGCCGGAGACCGGCCACGCAACGCATGCGCTGACGCGCGGCGTGGCGCGTGCCCCGCGTGCCGTCCCGGCACGCAGCGGCGACACGCGCGTCGGCCGCGCTCCGTCCGTTTCCGTCAGTTCGACGGGGCCATCTTGTCGTCCGACTTCGGCTTGCCCATCGAGTCGTGCGACATCGCGTCCTTCTTCATCGCGTGCTTCTTCATGGCGCCCTTCTTCATCGCGCCGTCCTTGGCCATCGCGTCGTCCTTCGCCATCGCGTCGTGGCCCATCGCGTCCTTCGACATCGACGAACCTTCCTTCGACATCGCGTCGTTCTGCGCATACGCGCCCGTTGCGACCATGGCGAAACCGGCGACACAGGCTGCGATCAGTACTTTTTTCATGACATCTCTCCGAAACATGGGTTTGAGGAGCCGAATAGACGGAGGACGTCGCGGGAAATGACAGTCGTTTCGAAAATATTTTTTCAGGGGCTGCCAAAAGTGCCGCAATGCTGCACCGCGCCGTCGTTGTCAGCCGGGCTGCAGGGCCGTGCGGCGGTGTCATGCATCGCGGCTTGCGCGGCAGGCGCGCCGCCCGCAATGCTGCAACTGCACCGCGGCAACCGATCTGCCACCGGTTGAAACCGCCGCAAAGCCAGTGTATCGTGTGCGCTGCTAACGCGGGGGTCCTGCAATGCGCCCGGTCAACAAACCGGCATTGCGGGTGAGAAATACCCTTTGAACCTGATCTGGATAATGCCAGCGCAGGGAAGCGTACGGATTCCGCCGCCATCCTTCTGACGAAATCCGCCGCCTCACCAAGCCTCGTCTCCTGCTTAGCTCGAGCCCCACATTCGCCAAGGGCTCCGGGCAAGCGCCGAAGCGCCTGTCCGGCGCTCACACAGGAGATCGCATGAACGCCAATCCGAAGTTTCTGTCCGCCGACGCCCACGTCGATGCCGCTGCCGTCGCGCCGCTGCCGAATTCGCGGAAAGTCTATGTGACCGGCTCGCAGCCCGACATCCGCGTACCGATGCGCGAAATCACGCAGGCCGACACGCCGACCGGTTTCGGCGGCGAAAAGAATCCGCCGATCTACGTGTACGACACGTCGGGCCCCTACACCGATCCGGAAGCCAAGATCGACATCCGCGCGGGCCTGCCCGCGCTGCGCCAGCGCTGGATCGAAGCGCGCGGCGACACCGAAGTGCTCCCCGGCCTGTCGAGCCGATACGGCCTCGAGCGCGCGGCCGATCCGGCCACCGCCGACCTGCGTTTCCCGGGCCTGCACCGCAACCCGCGCCGCGCGCAGGCCGGCAAGAACGTCACGCAGATGCACTACGCGCGTCAGGGCATCATCACGCCGGAAATGGAATACATCGCGATCCGCGAGAACCAGCGTCGCGCCGAGTACATCGAGAGCCTGAAGTCGAGCGGCCCGAACGGCGCGAAGCTCGCCGCGATGATGGGGCGCCAGCATCCGGGCCAGGCGTTCGGCGCTGCCGCATTCGGCGCGAATGCGCTGGCCGAGATCACGCCCGAATTCGTGCGCGACGAAATCGCGCGCGGCCGCGCGATCATCCCCGCGAACATCAACCATCCGGAATCGGAGCCGATGATCATCGGCCGCAACTTCCTCGTGAAGATCAACGCGAACATCGGCAACTCGGCCGTCACGTCGTCGATCGGCGAGGAAGTCGACAAGATGACGTGGGCGATCCGCTGGGGCGGCGACACGGTGATGGACCTGTCGACCGGCAAGCACATCCATGAAACGCGCGAGTGGATCATCCGCAACAGCCCGGTGCCGATCGGCACGGTGCCGATCTACCAGGCGCTCGAAAAGGTCAACGGCAAGGCCGAGGACCTGACCTGGGAAATCTTCCGCGACACGCTGATCGAACAGGCCGAGCAAGGCGTCGACTACTTCACGATCCACGCGGGCGTGCGCCTGCAGTACGTGCCGCTCACCGCGAACCGGATGACCGGCATCGTGTCGCGCGGCGGCTCGATCATGGCGAAGTGGTGCCTCGCGCATCACAAGGAAAGCTTCCTGTACGAACACTTCGAAGAGATCTGCGAGATCATGAAGGCGTACGACGTGAGCTTCTCGCTCGGCGACGGCCTGCGTCCCGGCTCGATTTACGACGCGAACGACGAAGCGCAGCTCGGCGAGCTGAAGACGCTCGGCGAACTCACGCAGATCGCGTGGAAGCACGACGTGCAGGTGATGATCGAAGGCCCCGGCCACGTGCCGATGCAGCTGATCAAGGAGAACATGGATCTCCAGCTCGACTGGTGCAAGGAAGCGCCGTTCTACACGCTCGGGCCGCTCACCACCGACATCGCACCGGGCTACGACCACATCACATCGGGCATCGGCGCCGCGATGATCGGCTGGTTCGGCACCGCGATGCTGTGCTACGTGACGCCGAAGGAGCACCTCGGCCTGCCGAACAAGGACGACGTGAAGGAAGGCATCATCACGTACAAGCTCGCCGCGCACGCCGCCGACCTCGCCAAGGGTCACCCGGGCGCACAGGTGCGCGACAACGCGCTGTCGAAGGCGCGCTTCGAATTCCGCTGGGAAGACCAGTTCAACATCGGTCTCGATCCGGACAAGGCGCGCGAATTCCACGACGAAACGCTGCCGAAGGATTCGGCGAAGGTCGCGCACTTCTGCTCGATGTGCGGCCCGCACTTCTGCTCGATGAAGATCACGCAGGACGTGCGCGAATTTGCCGCGCAGCAGGGCGTGTCGGAAACCGAAGCGCTGAAGAAGGGGATGGAAGTGAAGGCGGTCGAGTTCGTCAAGACCGGCGCCGAGATCTATCACCGTCAATAAGCGAACGAGCGAACGCGGCGATCCGAACCGGAAACGCATCGCGATGCACGAAGCCCGCTTTCGAGCGGGCTTTTTTACGCATGTCGCGTGCTCTGCGCATGTCGCGTGCCTGCCGGCGCACGGAGAAACAAATGATTACGAAACCGCGCGAGGCTTAACAAGTCCTTACAGCAGCGGCGCGGGACGGCGCGTAGATTGGAAACATGCGTGGCCGCCCGCCGGTCGCGCGTCCTCCGTTCACAACCACAGGACAACGATCATGAAATCGATTCGGCGTATTGGGGTATGCGCGCTCCTCGTCGCGACGGTGACAAGCCTGTCGGCCTGCGATTCGATGACGAGACGCCAGCGCGACACGGCAATCGGTGCGGGTGTCGGCGGCGTCGCCGGCGCGGCGATCGGCGGCAACGCGCTGTCGACGCTGGGCGGCGCGGCGGCTGGCGGCATCATCGGCAACCAGATCGGCAAGTAAAACGGCTAGACGCGGTCTGCCAGACGCGGCGCAACATTTCAATCAGACGGCGTTTCCGCAGTGCGGAAGCGCCGTTTTCGCATGTGGCGCCGCAACACGGGCAGCAGCGATCCGGAAATGATCCGTTACCGTTTTGCACACCGTGTCATCGGCGCGCGGCCTAAGCTTAAGCATCTGCCGATTGCCGGCTCCGCCGGAGAGACATCATGAACAGGACCCTCGTCGCCGCGGCGCTCGCCTGCACGACGCTCGCCGGCTGCTACTACCCGTACGGCTATTATCCTGGCGGCTATTACACGGCGGCACCGGTGCAGCCGGCGCCCGTGTACGTCGAGCCGGGCCCCGCCTACTACTATCCGGCGCCTGCGTACGCGCCCGCTTACGGCCCGGCGTGGGGCGGCTATTGGGGACCGGCGCTGTCGCTCAATTTCGGTTTCGGCGGACGCGGCGGCGGCTGGCGCCATCACTGATCGGCAATACCGCCGGCAGCCGACCCTCCGCCCGCAACCGGCGGCATTCCCGTTTCTTGCCGTTTCTTGTCGTTTCATCGAATCGTGAAACGACGGCGTGGTAACGCGGTGTAAGATCCTCCGCATTCCGTCCCTCTCCCTCCCGATCGATGTCGCCCAAGAACGCCATTCTGCTGACCGTGCTCGCTGCCCTGTGGGGCGCGTCGTTCCTGTTCATCCGGATCGGCGTGATCGATTTCGGCGTCGCGCCGCTGATGGCACTGCGCGTGGGCATCGGTGCGCTGTTTCTCACCGGCTTTGCGCTGACGCGCTTCAAACCCGCCGATCTCGGCGCGCGGCTGCGCCGTCATGCATGGCCATTGTTCGTCGTCGGCGCGCTGAACTCGGGCATACCGTTCTGCCTGTTCGCGTTCGCCGAACTGACGCTGTCGGCCGGCCTGACGTCGGTGATCAACGCGACGACGCCGCTGTGGGGCGCGCTCGTGGCCTACCTGTGGCTGAAGGACAAACTGTCGCTGCCGCGCGCGCTCGGCCTCGTGATCGGTTTTGCCGGCGTGATCACGCTCGTGTGGAACCAGATCGCGAATGCGCACGGCGACACGGGCGCCGGCACAACGGCGCTTGCCGCCGCCGCGGCGCTCGGCGCGACGCTGCTGTACGGCATCGCGGCCAATTACACGAAGCGCAAGCTCAGCGGCGTCGACCCGCTCGTCAACGCGACCGGCAGCATGATCGGCTCGACCGTCCTGCTGCTGCCGTTCGCGATCGCCACCTGGCCGGCCGCGTCGGTCGGCGCGCACGCATGGGGCGCCGTGCTCGGCCTCGGCATCGCATGCACGGGCATCGCGTATTTCATCTTCTTCTACCTGATCGCGCATGTCGGCCCCGCCCGCGCGATTACCGTGACGTTCGTGATCCCGGTATTCGGCCTGCTGTGGGGCGCGCTGTTCCTCGACGAACACGTGTCGGCCGTGATGATCGAAGGCTGCGCGATCGTGCTCGTCGGCACCGCGCTCGCGACCGGCGTGATCAAGCGGATTCCCGGTCTGGGGCCGCGTAGCGGCGAAGCGACCTGAGAATCAACGCGCACGCGCTGCCGACCGTCGTGCGGTGACCGCCGACGGCCGAGCGCAACCGGTTCCCCCGGCGCGCCGGCATTCATCCGACGGCGACGCCCGCCCGCGCGCGGGGCTGTCCGCCGCGGGTTTTCCCGCGCCGCCACGCACGCCATGCGGCCACGACGCACGGTCATGCCATCGCCCCATGCCACCGGATTGTCATGTGCTTGCGCGGCGCCCTTCGCTTCGTGGCGGTGATGCACTGCGCTCACTCGGGCGGCGCCGGTCATCGCTGCGCGCCGCCATGGCCGCGGCCGCGTACCGCGTGCGTGTGGAGTTTCCCTGATACGCGCGGCGCCGCATTCCCGTTACACTCGGAACACTCATCCGCAGAAGGCGGTCACGATGCCCCACGTTCTTTCGCGTCCGCCTGCGCGTGCGACTGCTCCAGTGTGGCAACGCGCTGCCGCCCCGCCGCTTGCCCCTGGGCACCGTTGACATGAAGTCCGCCCACGACCTATCGCTCGACTCCTTGCTCGAACGCCTCACGCTGACGCCCGGCGGCTGGCTCGCCACCTATCGCACCACGACGCTGCGCAGCGTATTCCAGCCCGTGCTGTCGATCACGCACAAGCGCGTCGTCGGCTACGAGGCGCTGCTGCGCGTCGTCGACGCGAACGGCGCGCTGGTCTCGCCCACCGCCCTCCTCGACAAGACGCGCACAGATGCCGATGCGCTGCTGCTCGACCGGCTCGCGCGCTGCCTGCACACGGCCAATTTCGTCGCGCAGGGCATCGGCGACGGCTGGCTGTTCCTGAACGTGACGCCGCGCGTGCTCGATTCGGGCCTCGTACAGCGCGAGTTCGTCGAGGCGCTGTGCCGGCATTTCGGGTTGCCGCCGAACCGCGTCGTGCTGGAAGTCGTCGAACAGCCGTCGCGCGACGAAGCCGCGCTCGCCCGCACGATCGACATGATCCAGCATCGCGACTTCCTGATCGCGATCGACGATTTTGGCACGGGATTCTCGAATTTCGACCGCGTGTGGCGCGCGCGGCCCGACATCGTCAAGCTCGATCGCTCGCTCGTCGAGCGCTCGACCGGGTCGGCCGACGACCGCCGCATCATGCATCACCTCGTGTCGATGCTGCACCAGGCCGGCGCGATGGTGCTTGCCGAGGGCGTCGAAAGCGACGACGCGCTGCAGGCGCTGATGGAGGCCGACATCGATTTCGTGCAGGGCTTCCAGTTCGGCCAGCCCGACACATCGATCGCGCACGCGAGCGCAGCGGCGCCCGCGATGCTCGACGCCGCGTGGCAGCGCTTCATCGCGCGCCGGCACACGCCGGCCGTCGCCGAGCAGCCGGGCTTCGACGCGATCGAGCGGCTCGTGCTCACCGGCGCGGCCGCGTTTTCCGCGAGCGGCAACCTGCAGGATGCCGCGCAACGCGTGTTCGCGGTGCCCGCCGCGCGCCGCGTGTTCGTCACCGACGAGATCGGCGAGCAGTTCCTGCCGTCGATCGGCGCGCCCCCCGACGACGGCCACGCGAGCGCCACCCGCCTGTCGCCGCTGTTCCCGGAAACCCACAGCAACTGGTCGCGGCGCCCGTACTTCCAGCGCGCGATCGCCGCGCCCGGGCGCGTCGCACTGATGGGCCCGCACTTCTCGCTGACGGAAGGCCGCGACTGCTATACGGCCGCCGTCGCGATCCGCGCGCAGAGCCGGCTCGTCGTGTTCTGCGTCGACTTCGTGCTCGACAGCGCGGGAACCGTGATGCGCTAGCCAGCCGGCGCGGCGGCGGGCGTTCGCCCGCGATGCCCGTCGAGCGTGCGGCCCTCCGGCCATCCATTCGTCAGTCGACCACCTTCCCCCTGCCCGACTTCACCGCGCTGCGGCGCGACTTGTGCTCGAGCCGCCGCTCCTTCGACGCGCGCGTCGGCCGGGTCGCGACCCGCGCACGCGGCGTGAACGCGACGCCGGCGATCAGCGTATCGAGCCGCGCGAGCGCGGCTTCGCGGTTCTTCTCCTGCGTGCGGTATTCCTGCGACTTGATCACGACGATGCCGTCGCGCGTGATGCGCTGGTCGGACAGCGCGAGCAGCCGCTCCTTGATGACGGGCGGCAGCGACGATGCGCGGATGTCGAAACGCAGGTGGATCGCGCTCGATACCTTGTTCACGTTCTGCCCGCCCGCGCCCTGCGCGCGCACGGCCGTCCACTCGACTTCGGCCGGATCGAGCGTATAGCGGATCATCATCGCGAAGCCTCCATGCGGCGCCGTGCGAGTGCCTCGTCGACGCGGGCCGCGAGCCCCGAATCGCGCTGCGTGCGCGTCGCGACCGCCTGCGCCAGCACGCGCCGCGGCCCGATCACCTGCACGCGCGTGCGTGCCCGCGTGACGGCGGTATAAACGAGCTCGCGCGTGAGCACGCGGCCGAACGATGCCGGCAGCACGAGCGCGGCTTCGTCGAATTCCGAGCCCTGCGATTTGTGGACCGTCAGCGCGAACGCGGTTTCGTGCGGCGGCAGCGCGGCCGGCGACACCGCGCGCGCGGTGCCGTCCGCGCGCCTGAACCACACGCGCAGCACACCGTGCGCATCGGGCAGCGCGATGCCGATGTCGCCGTTGAACAGCCCGAGCGCATAGTCGTTGCGCGTCACCATGATCGGCCGCCCGGTGAACCAGTGCGCACCGACCGCGAGCGGCACGCGCGCCGCATGCCGCACGTGCGCGGCCACGAGCGCGTTGACGTGCTCCGCGCCGCGCAAGCCGCTGCGGGTTGCGCACAGGATCCGGAACCGGTTGAGCGCGTCGAACAGCGGCAGCGGATCGGGCACCGGCGCGGCCAGCGCGTCGCGCAATGCATCGAGGTAGGCGCCGAATCGCCGTGCGAGCCGCTCGACCGTCGACGACGCGAGCGACTCGCCCGCATCGTCGTGGAACGACGCGGCGGCCGCGTCGTCCGCGGGCAGCGCATCAAGCGCGGCCTGCACGTCGCCGCGGCGGATCGCGAGCGACAGCCGCCCGATCGGCGAATCGAGGCCGAAGCGGTAATTGCGTTCGAGCCACACGACGCAGTCGGCGAGCGGCGCCGGTGCGGACGTGGCGGGCGACGCAGCGGCTACGCCGGGCAATGTCGACGTGACCGACGCAAGCGCCGCGTCGCCTGCGTCGAACGGCGGCAGCTCGACGGCATCGAGCCACGCGAGTTCGTCGACCTCGATCCATGCGGGGGCGTTGCCCGCATCGCCGATATCGCCGGCATCGGTCAATGCCGGACCGGCGGACGGAGATGGCGCGACGTCGGCCGCGGCAGCCGCGTCGTCCTGCGGTTCGTCGTCGAACAGCGACGCCTGTCGCGCATCGGCGCGCGGACGCGACGCGCGTTTTCGTGAAGCAGCGGCGGATACCGAAGCGGAAGCCTGGGCCGGGGCCTGTGTAGCAGCGGAAACCGGATTCGCAGCAGGCACAGTCGCCGCCGCTTCGTCCGGCACCGGCAACGCCGCGACGAACGCCGCCTCGTCGATACCGAGCGCCTGCGCGATGCGCGTGCGCGCCGCGGCGGTAAACGCCGGCCGCGCGCTCAGCTCCGCGAACACGGCGCCCGCCTCGACCGCGGCCAGTTGATCCTTGTCGCCGAGCAGCACGAGCCGCGCGCCCGGCGCGAGCGCGTCGAGCAGGTGCGCGGCAAGCGCGACGTCGATCATCGACGCCTCGTCGACGACGATCAGGTCGTACGGCAGCGGATTGTCGCGATGGTGCCGGAAGCCGGCCGCCCCGCCGCCGCCCAGCAGGCGATGCAGCGTGTACGACGTGTCGGGCAGGCGCGCCGCGAGCTCGGGCGGCAGGTCGCCGGCCCGCGCATGCAGCGCTTCCTGCATCCGCTGCGCGGCCTTGCCGGTCGGTGCGGCCAGCGCGATGCGCAGCCCCGGGTGCGCATCGAGCAGACAGGCCAGCACGCCGACGACGGTCGTCGTCTTGCCGGTGCCGGGGCCGCCGCTGACGATCGTTACGCGGCCCGTCAGCGCGACGATCGCCGCGACGCGCTGCCAGTCGACTTCGCCGGTCGCGGGCCCGAAGTAACGCGCGAGGTTGTCGCGCAACCGTTCGGGCGACAGCCCGTCGTCCGGCACCGCGACGCCGGCCTGCGCAACCAGCGCATCGGCCAGCCGCCGTTCGTAATCGAAATAGCGCGACAGGTACAGGTGGTCGTGCCGATCGACGATCAGCGGCCGCTCGTCGCCGCGCGCGAGCGTGCCGAACGCGACCACGCCGCTCGCGGCGAGCGCCGCGCGGATGTCGTCGAGCGGCTCTTCGTAGCGCTGCGCGAGCGCGCCGAGCGCGACGCATACGTGGCCGCCCGCGGTCGCGCGGCTCGTCGCGAAC